>NZ_JBDGJK010000009.1:0-256009 GCF_057656935.1 Variovorax sp. Soil_C_33 | reverse complement strand
TTGACGTTGGCGATGTCGACACCGGTGCCGTCGGACTTGACGCGCACCTTCACGTTGAAATCGACGACCCGCTTGACGGGGACCAGGACCTTCATTGGCTTGACTCCATTGAATTGCGAAACCGGGGGTGCAGAGGATGCGAAGATTTTAGGCGCCGACCTCCGCGCGAGCTGTTCATTTCAATCACCTGGCGCGGGGCGTGGAGAAAAAGAACGATCGTGCTTTTTTTGCAATTATAGGCGAGCTGCCTCGGGCGCCGAAAGCCCGGGCGGCAACGACTCGACGCGCAGCACGCGCTGGGGATACGGAATATCGATGTCCGCGGCGCGCAGGCCCTCGAGGATCGCGATGTTGATCGGCGAGCGGACGTTGTCCTTGCCCTTGTCCGGATCGGCGATCCAGAAGTTGAGGCTGAACTCCAGCCCGTCGGGCGCGAAGTTGACGAGGAATGCGACCGGCGCGGGATCGCTCAGCACACGCGGCTGCGCGGTGGCCGCATCGCACAGGATGGCCTGTACCTGCGCCACGTCGCTGTCGTAGCCGACCACGATGTTGGTCGTGATGTTGAACTTGAGGTCCGACACGGAAAGGTTCTCGACCCGGCTCGTGATCAGCGACTCGTTCGGCACGATCGACTCGCGCCCGTTGCCCTGCCGCACCAGCGTGTAGCGCGTCTTGATGTCGGTGATGCGGCCCTCGAAGCCGTCGACCTTGACGTTGTCGCCGATGCGGATCGAGCGCTCCAGCAGGATCACGAAGCCGCTCACGTAGTTGGCGGCCAGCTTCTGCAGGCCGAAGCCCAGGCCGACGCCCAGCGCGCCGCCCAGCACCGAGAGCGCCGTCAGGTCGACGCCGACCGCCGACAAGGCGAACAGCAGGCCGATCAGCAGCAGGAAGGCGCGGATCGCGTTCGACGCGACCTTACGCATCGACAAGTCGGTCACCGAGGTGCGCAGGATGCGCTTCTCGATCGTCGAGGCGATCCACAGCGAGATCACGAGCACGACCCCGGCCGACAGGACGCCTTCCAGGATGGTGCGCAGGCTGACGCGGGTCTTGCCGAAGGCCAGCGTGATGTTCTCGAGCTCGGCCAGCACCGCGGGCAGCAGGCCGACGATCCAGAGCACGGCCGCGATCCATGCGATCCACGAGATCGTGCGCTCGACCAGCCGGATCAGCGCCGAGGTCGGAAACACCGCCCTGAGCACGCGCGCGAACAGGCGGATGGCCGCCAGCGAAAGGAACACCGGCACCGCCATGCGCAGCACCAGCACCGGCTGGAATTCGAGCGCGATGCGGCGCGCCAGGTCGGTCAAGAGCAGTGCGAGCAGCGGGAACAGCAGGCCGTCGAAGGTGCGCTCGCCGAACCAGATCGAATCCTTAGGCTGGTCGCGGCCGAACCAGCGGCAGACCGCCCAGGCCAGCACCACGCAGCCGACCAGGGCCGCAAGTTCGATCGACAGGCTGCGCGCGTCGATCTGGCCGAGGCGCTGAGTGAAGGCGCTGAAATCCATTCCTAGAGATCGGCGAGAACGCGCAGGTGCGTTTCGACGCTGCGCGCGAGCGCATCGAGGTTGTAGCCGCCTTCCAGCATCGACACGATGCGCCCGCCGGCATGGCGCCGCGCCACGTCGCGGACACGCTCGGTGATCCACGCGAAGTCGTTCTCGTTGAGCCGCAGTTGGCCCAGGTCGTCGTCGCGATGGGCATCGAAGCCCGCGCTCACGAAGATCATCTGCGGCTTGAAGTCTTCGAGCCGCGGCATCCAGCAGGCCTCGATCAGCTCGCGCACGTCCATGCCCTTGGTGTATGCCGGCACCGGCAGGTTGAGCATGTTCGACGCCGGGTGGTCGGTGCCGCTGTACGGATAGAAGGGGTGCTGGAAGAAGCCCACCATCAGCACGCGCGGGTCGTTGCTCAGGATGTCTTCGGTGCCGTTGCCGTGGTGGACGTCGAAATCGACGATCGCGACGCGTTCCAGGCCGTGCTCCTCGATCGCATGGCGCGCCGCGATCGCCACGTTGTTGAGGAGGCAGAAGCCCATCGCCTTGTCGCGGCAGGCATGGTGGCCGGGCGGGCGCACGGCGCAGAAGGCGTTGTCCAGCTCGCCGGCGATCACCGCATCGGTGGCCGCGATGGCCGCGCCGGCGGCACGGCGGGCGGCCAGCACGCTGAAGCGCGAGAGCGCGGTGTCGGGATCGAGCTGCGCGTAGCGCGGGCCGCCGGCCGGCGCATCGGCAATCAGCCGCTGGCTCAGCGCCTCGAGGAGTTCCAGGTGTTCGACGCTGTGCGCGCGCGTGATCTGCTCCAGCGTGGCCAGCGGAACCTCTGCGCGTTCGAGCGCATCGGCGACGCCGGTAGCAAGCAGCCGGTCTTCGATTGCATCGAGCCGCTCGGGGCATTCGGGATGCCCCGCGCCCATCTCGTGTTTCCAGCAGTCGCGGTGGGTGAAGTAGCCGGTTTTGCCCATGGATCGATCACGTCGTAGCCTCATGCAGCGTAGGGCCGCAGGGCTTTACGGTATTGTTTGCATATGGATACAAAAATGGACGTTGCCGCGAAGCTCGCCAGTTTGCTCGGCCAGCTTAACACGGTGATCGTGGGCAAAGAGGCACAGGTGCGCGACTGCGTGGCCTGCCTCCTGGCCGGCGGCCACCTGCTGATCGAGGATGTGCCGGGCGTCGGCAAGACCACCCTCGCGCACGCGCTCTCGCATACCTTCGGCCTGCAGTTCTCGCGGGTTCAATTCACCGCCGACCTGATGCCGGGCGATCTCTCCGGCGTGGCGATCTACGACCGCGGGCAGCAGGCCTTCGTCTTCCACCCCGGGCCCATCTTCGCCCAGGTGCTCCTGGCCGACGAGATCAACCGCGCGAGCCCCAAGACCCAGAGCGCGCTCCTGGAAGCGATGGAAGAGAAGCAGGTCACGGTGGAAGGCGAGACGCGCCCTCTTCCCACCCCCTTCTTCGTGATCGCGACGCAGAACCCGCACGACCAGCTGGGCACCTTCGCGTTGCCCGAGTCGCAGCTCGACCGTTTCCTGATGCGCATCTCGCTCGGCTACCCCGACCGCGCGGCCGAGCGCGAGCTGCTGGCGGGCGCCGACCGGCGCGAGATGCTCGCGGGCCTGCCGGCGCTGCTCACCGCCGGTGAACTCACGGCGCTGCAACAGCGCGTGCTGCAGGTGCACGCAGCCGAGCCGCTGCTGAACTACGTGCAGGACCTGATCGCCGCGACGCGCTCGGGCCGCTGGTTCCTGCAAGGCCTGTCGCCGCGCGCCGGCATCGCGGTGCTGCGCGCGGCCAAGGCGCAGGCGCTGCTGGCCAACCGCGACTACGTGGCGCCCGACGACGTGCAGGCCGTGCTGCCGCAGACCATCGCGCACCGGCTCACGCCGCTCGGCGATGCGGGCCGCGGCGCGGTCGAGCAGGTGCGCGCCATGACCGCCGCAGTCCCCTTGCCGTGAAACTGCTGGGGCCGCTTCGCTCGCGCATCGACGGCTGGTTCCTCTCGCGCCGGCCGCCTTCGGACACGCTCGAGCTCACGCAGCGCAATGTCTACATCGTGCCGACGCACGCGGGCTGGATGCTGGCGGGCACGCTGCTGCTGCTGCTGATCGCTTCGATCAACTACCAGCTCAACCTCGGCTACCTGCTGACCTTCCTGCTGGCCGGCTGCGTGGCGGTCGGCATGTATGTGTGCCACGCGACGCTGCGTGGTCTGGCGCTGCGCCTGATGGCGCCGGATGCGCGCTACGCGGGCGCCGCCGCGGTGTTCCGCGTGATGTTGCACAACCAGCGGCGCAGCACGCGCTACGGCATCGGCCTGGCGGTGCGCCACAGCGGCCAATGGTCTTGGAGCGACGTGCCGGCCGAGGGCAGCGCGACGGTCGAAGTCGCCTTCAAGCCCGAACGGCGCGGCCTGCATCCGGTGCCGACGCTCACGGCCGAGACCCGTTTTCCGCTCGGCACCTTTCGGGTCTGGACGGTGTGGCGGCCGGCTTCGCAGGTCCTGGTCTATCCGGCGCCCGAGCCGAACCCGCCGCCGCTGCCGCCCGGCGAGCCGCTGGCCGGGCAGGCGGCGGCGTCGATGCTGCGCGCGAACGTGGCCGGCGAGTACGACGGGGTGCGCGCGTATCGGCGCGGCGACCCGCTGAAGCTCGTGGTGTGGAAGCGTGCGGCGCGGGCGCAGGCCACGGGATCGGAAGAGCTCGTGAGCCGCGACACGCAGCAGACGCAGCGACAGGAGCTGTGGCTGGATGCGCAGGCTGCGGGCCTGCCCGGTTGGGAGGCGCGGCTGTCGCGCCTTTGCGCGTGGGTGCTGATGGCGGACCGGTTGGGCGTGGACTACGGGTTGCGGGTGGGCGGGAAGGTGGTTGCGCCTTCTCAGGGGGAGGCGCACAAGCGGCGCTGCCTGGAAGTGCTGGCCCTATGTTGACCAAGCTCCAATCCCTGCCCCGGGAAGCCAGGGACACCCTCTTCCTGCTCGGCGTGATCGCGCTCATCCTGCTGCCGCAGGTCCCCAACCTGCCCTGGTGGTGCAGCACCCTCACCGCCATCGTCCTGTTCTGGCGCGGCGTCCTGGCCGTGCAGGCCAAGCCGCTGCCCAGCAGATGGTGGCGCGCAGGCCTGCTCGCGGTCACGCTGGTCGCCACCTACGCCACGCACCGCACGCTGCTGGGCCGCGACGCCGGCGTCACGCTGATCGTGATCCTGCTCGCGCTCAAGACGCTGGAGCTGCGCGCCCGGCGCGATGCCTTCGTGATCTTCTTCCTGGGCTTCTTCACGATGCTCACGAACTTCTTCTACTCGCAGTCGCTGCCCACTGCCTTCGCGATGCTGCTGGCGCTGCTGGGGCTCTTGACCGCGCTGGTCAACGCCCACATGCCGGTTGGCAAGCCGCCGCTCATGCAGGCGGCGCGCACCGCGGGCTGGATGGCCCTGCTCGGCGCACCGATCATGCTGGTGCTGTTCCTGCTGTTCCCGCGCATGGCGCCGCTCTGGGGCACGCCCAACGACGCGATGACCGGCCGCACCGGCCTGTCGAATACGATGCGCGTGGGCAGCATCGCGCAGCTCGCGCTCGACGACGGCATCGCGGCGCGCATCAGGTTCGACGGCGACCGCGTCCCGGCGCAGCGCGACCTGTACTTTCGCGGCCCGGTGCTGTCGCAGTTCGACGGCCGCGAATGGACTGCGCCGCCGCTCTTCTCGCGCGGCTTCCTGCCGCAGAACCTGCGCGTGCGCGGGGACGCCATCGGCTACGAAGTCACGCTGGAGCCCAGCAACCGCCCCTGGCTGCTGACGCTCGATGCCGCGCCGGCCAAGCCGGAGCTGCCGGGCTACGAGCTCTTCGGCACGCCCGATCTGCAGTGGTTCGCCAACCGGCCGATCGGCGACCTGGTGCGCTACCGCGCCGAGAGCTTCACCCAGTTCCAGAGCGGGCCGCAGCGCCGCACGGCCGCCTTGCAGCCCTACGTCGCGCTGCCGCCGGGCTCGAACCCGCGCACGGCCGCGCTCGCCGCCGAAATGAAGCGCGACCCGGCCCTTGCCGGCGCGGCCGCGGCAGCCTTCGTGCAAGCCGCAATGCAACGGCTGCGCACGGGCGGCTATAGCTACACGCTCGAACCCGGCGTCTACGGCAACGACACCGCCGACGAGTTCTGGTTCGACAGGAAGGCCGGCTTCTGCGAGCACATCGCCTCGGCCTTCGTGGTGCTGATGCGCGCGCTCGACATTCCGGCGCGCATCGTGACCGGCTACCAGGGCGGCGAGATCAACGGCGTCGACAACTTCTGGACGCTGCGCCACAGCGACGCGCACGCCTGGGCCGAGGTGTGGCAGGAAGGCGCGGGCTGGGTGCGCGTCGATCCGACCGGCGCGATCTCGCCCGACCGCGTCGGCCAGTTCCAGCGCCTGGCGCCGCAGCCGGGCCTCTTCGCCGGCGCGATCAACGGGATGAGCCCCACGCTGGCGCAGAACCTGCGCGCCGCCTGGGAGGCGGTGAACAACGGCTGGAACCAGTGGGTGCTCAACTACACGCAAAGCCGCCAGCTCGACCTGCTCAAGAACCTGGGCTTCGAAGCGCCGAGCCTGCAGGACCTCGCGACCGTGCTGCTCGTGCTGCTGGTCGTGGCCAGCCTCGCGGGCGCCGGCTGGACGCTGTGGGAACGCAGCCAGCACGACCCGTGGCTGCGCCTGCTCGGCCAAGCCCGTGCGCGCATGAAGAAGGCCGGCATCGAGGTACCCGAGGCGATGCCGCCGCGCCAGATGGCGGCCCGGCTGGCCGAACGCTTCGGCGCCGGCGCGCAAGGCGCGGCGGACTGGCTGCTCAAGCTCGAGGCGCAGCGCTACGCCCGAACGCCCGGGCCGGCGCTGGCCGCGCTCAGGGCCGAGTTCCGCCGCCTGGCCTGGCCGCGCTGAAACCACATGTGTCTCGCACGAGCGTGCCGGGCACGGGCGGCACAATCGCGGCCATGCGCCTTCTTCTTTCGACCGCTCTTCCGCTGGCCCTCCTCCTCCTGACCGTCCCGATCCCCGCATCGGCCCAGAAAACCGTGCGCGGCGAGACGCCCTATGCCACGCGCGAGGATGCGATGCAGTTCGCCGACGACGTGGCCGAACGGCGCAACCTCGATCGCAACTGGGTGCGCGCGACCATCGGCAACGCCCGGCTGCTGCCGAACGTGCCGCGCCTGATGCTGCCCGCGCCCAGGGGCACGGCGAAGAACTGGCGCGTGTACCGCAGCCGCTTCATCGACCCGATCCGCATCGCGGCCGGCGTGCGCTTCTGGCGCGCCAATGCCGACACGCTGGCGCGCGCCGAAACCGAATACGGCGTGCCGCCGGAGATCATCGTCGGCATCGTCGGCGTCGAGACCATCTACGGCCGCGACATGGGCAGGTTCCGCGTCATCGATGCCCTGGCCACGCTGTCCTTCGATTTCCCGCAGGGCCATCCGCGCGCGGCCGAGCGCCAGGCCTTCTTCCGCGGCGAGCTCGAGAGCTTTCTCAGCACCGAAAGCCGCACCGCGGAAGACCCGATGATCCCGGTCGGCAGCTACGCGGGCGCGATGGGCATGCCGCAGTTCATGCCGAGCAGCATCGCCAAGTACGCGATCGACTTCGACGGCGACGGCCGCATCGACCTGGTCAACAACCCGGCCGACGTGATCGGCTCGGTGGCCAGCTACTTCAGGGCCTTCGGCTGGCAGCCAGGCATGCCGCCGATCTACCCGGTCGGCTTCGACGAGGCGCGGCTCAAGAAGGACGTGCTGATGGCGCCCGACATCCTGCCGAGCTTCAGCGCCGATGCCTTCGTGGCCGGCGGCGCCGTGCTCGAGGGCGAGGCGCTCACCCACAAGGGCCTGCTCGCGCTGATCGAGCTGCAGAACGGCGGCGACACGCCGAGCTACGTCGCCGGCACGCAGAACTTCTACGTCATCACGCGCTACAACTGGAGCAGCTACTACGCGATGTCGGTGATCGACCTCGGGCGCGAAGTCCGCGCCGCGATGGAGCGCTAGCCATGGATGCCGGCGCCCGGCGGGCCGCGTGGATCGATGCCTGGCGCGCGCTCGGCGTCGCTGCGCCCGACGAAGCGCTGCTGGCCGAGCTGCTGGCCCGCTACGGCGAGCCGCACCGCGCCTACCACACGCTGCAGCACCTGGACGAATGCCTCGACGCCCTGGCGCGCGAACGCAGTCACGCAGAACGGCCGGCCGAGATCGCGCTCGCACTGTGGTTCCACGACGCGGTCTACGACGTGCACCGCCACGACAATGAACAACAGAGCGCCGACTGGGCGCAGCAGGCGTTGCGCGCCGCCGGCGTCGCGGACGCGGTGGCCCGGCGCGTCCACGCGCTGGTGATGGCCACGCGCCACGATGCGCAGCCCGAGGACGGCGACGCGCAATTGCTGGTCGACATCGACCTCTCGATCCTTGGTGCGCCGGCCGCGCGCTTCGCCGAATACGAGCGGCAGATCCGCATCGAGTACGCGCACGTGCCGCCCGAAGTCTTCGAGCCGCGGCGGCGCGAAATTCTCGGCGGTTTCCTGGCGCGCGATCCGCTCTATCTCACCGCTTCCGTTCGGGCGCGCCTGGAAGCGCAGGCACGCCTCAATCTGCAACAGGCGACCGGCTGATCAGCGCAGGCTGCTGCGCGCCATGACCTTGCCTGCAGCGTCGACGACAACGGCCTCCCCCATGGCGGCGAATTCGCTGGTGAGCGCCGTGATGTTGACCTGGTGCGTGACCCAAACCTCGAAGACGCCGGCCGGAATGCGGCCCAGCCGCTCCAGCAGCGCCAGCCGGCTGCTGCCCGCGGCGTCGCCGCGGCCGAAGGTGGAGTTGAGCGGCGTCCACACCTCATAGGCGCCGAAGGCCAGCTCCGCCGTGTCCTTGCACCGGCACCACGCACTCGAGCGCACGGCACGCGGGCGCAGGCCGCGCGCCTTGAACCATTCGCCAGCGGCACGCGCCTGCGCGCGTCCTTCCTCGCTCAGGTTGCGCTGGGTGCTGCAGACATTCAACTGAAAGCCAGGCGGATCGCCGACGCCGGACGTGGTCTGCGCATGCCGCCACAGCAGCGCGCACCGGCCGGTGCGCAGCCGCTCGACGAAGGGATCCGCTTCGGACTGGGCATGGGCCCAGCCGGCGGCGAGCATGCCGAGCAAGGCGAATTCACGTCGTCTGAGCATGGCGCGAGGCTAGCAAAGCGCGGTCGACCCCAAAGCGAAAAGGGCTGCTGCGCCTTCGCACAGCAGCCCTCGAAGCCTTGCGCTCAGGCGCTCAGCGTGCCTTGCCTTCCTTCCAGGCCGTCAGCAGCTTGTTGTAGTCGATGGTTTCGCCCTTCGGCTTTTCGTTCGCGAGCTTCTTCCACGGCGCGTGCTGGTCGCTCAGGTACTTGTTGGGATCGCCCTTGGCGTTGAGCTTGGGCGCGCACTTGGCCATGCCGGCGCGCTGCAGGCGGCCCATCACGTTGTCCATCTCGTCGGCCAGGTTGTCCATGGCTTTCTGCGGCGTCTTCTCGCCCGTCACCGCCTCGGCCACGTTCTTCCACCAGAGCTGGGCCAGCTTCGGGTAGTCGGGCACGTTGGTGCCGGTCGGCGACCAGGCCACGCGCGCCGGGCTGCGGTAGAACTCGACCAGGCCGCCCAGCTTGGGCGCCATGTCGGTCATGGCCTTCGACTGGATGTCGGACTCGCGGATCGGCGTCAGGCCCACGATGGTCTTCTTGAGCGAGGTGGTCTTGGAGGTGATGAACTGCGCGTAGAGCCAGGCGGCGGCCGTGCGGTTCTCGTCGTGCGCGGCGAAGAAGGTCCACGAGCCCACGTCCTGGTAGCCGTTCTGCATGCCCTGCTTCCAGTACGGGCCGTTCGGGCCGGGCGCCATGCGCCACTTGGGCGTGCCGTCGGCGTTGACCACCGGCAGGCCGGCCTTGGTCATGTCGGCAGTGAAGGCCGTGTACCAGAAGATCTGCTGCGCGATCTGGCCCTGCGCGGGCACCGGGCCGGCTTCGCCGAAGGTCATGCCGGTGGCTTCCTTGGGCGCGTACTTCTTCATCCAGTCGATGTACTTGGTGAGCGCATAGACGGCCGCGGGCGAGTTGGTCGCACCGCCGCGCGACACGCTGGCGCCGACCGGCGTGCACTTGTCGTCGCCCACGCGGATGCCCCACTCGTCGATCGGCACGCCGTTGGGCGCTCCGATGTCGGCGGTGCCGGCCATCGAGAGCCAGGCATCGGTGAAGCGCCAGCCGAGCGACGGGTCTTTCTTGCCGTAGTCCATGTGGCCGTAGATCGGCTTGCCGTCGATGGTCTTCACGTCGACGCTGAAGAACTCGGCGATGTCCTCGTAGGCGCTCCAGTTGAGCGGCACGCCCAGGTCGTAGCCGTACTTGGCCTTGAACTTCTCCTTCAGGTCGGGACGCGCGAACAGGTCGGCGCGGAACCAGTAGAGGTTGGCGAACTGCTGGTCGGGCAACTGGTAGAGCTTGCCGTCCGGACCGGTGGTGAACTTGGTGCCGATGAAGTCCTTCAGGTCCAGGCCCGGGTTGGTGTACTCCTTGCCCTTGCCTGCCATGTAGTCGGTCAGGTTCATGATCTTGCCGTAGCGGTAGTGGGTACCGATCAGGTCGGAATCGGAGATCCATCCGTCGTAGATCGACTTGCCCGACTGCATCGAGGTCTGCAGCTTCTCGACCACGTCGCCTTCCTGGATCAGGTCGTGCTTGACCTTGATGCCGGTGATCTCCTCGAAGGCCTTGGCCAGCGTCTTCGATTCGTACTCGTGCGTGGTGATGGTTTCCGACACCACCGAGATTTCCCTGACCCCCTTGCCCTGCAGCTTCTTGGCGGCGTCGATGAACCATTTCATCTCCGCGGTCTGCTGTTCCTTGCTCAGGGTCGACGGCTGGAATTCGCTGTCGATCCATTTCTTGGCCTCCGGCTCCCCGGCCCAGGCGCTCTGCAAGGCGAGTGTCGCCGCTGCCAGTGCCAACGCTGTATAGCGAATCTTCATGGATGTCTCCTCATGGTGCTTCCCGGTGTTGTGCAGATCCCGGCCCCGGGAAAGCGAAGAGCCGGACAGCGAAAAAATCATCTCAGTTGCGCGACCCGCGACGCATGAAGCCGCACACGTCAATCGGGGAACACCGCGGAACCGGCTTTGCCGGGCCGCTGGTGTTGCCCCCCGGTGAGGGGGTTTGCGGACCACACGAAGTGGGGGAGCCTGGGGAGAGCTTCATTTCAACCCTTGCGCATGATCAGTGCCAGGGCCAGCATCGACAGCACGAAACTGATCCAGATCGACGGTTCCACCTCCAGGCCGAACCACTCCTGGAACTGGCCGGCCAAGCCGATGAAGGCCAGGTTGATGTAGGCGGCGATGAGCAGCCCGATGAAGAGCCGGTCGCCGCGCGTGGTTTCCATCGGCAGCCAGCCGCGGCGCAAGGTCGTCGGCGACTTGAACTCCCACACGGTCATGCCGACCAGCATCAGCGCGATGCAGCTGAAGAAAACGGCCACCGGGGTGGTCCAGACCATCCACTCGAACATTTTTCGGTCTCCTCAAACGCGTCCCATCGCGAAACCCTTCGCGATGTAGTGACGCACGAACCAGATCACGATCGCGCCCGGCACGATGGTCAGCACGCCGGCCGCTGCCAGCGTGGCCCAGTCCATCCCCGACGCGCTCACGGTGCGTGTCATCGTGGCCACGATCGGCTTGGCGTTCACGCTGGTCAGCGTGCGCGCCAGCAGCAGCTCGACCCAGCTGAACATGAAGCAGAAGAAGGCCGCGACGCCGACGCCGGCCTTGATCAGCGGCAGGAAGATGGTGAGGAAGAAGCGCGGAAAGGAATAGCCGTCGATGTAGGCAGTCTCGTCGATCTCGCGCGGAATGCCGCTCATGAAGCCTTCCAGGATCCACACCGCCAGCGGCACGTTGAAGAGCAGGTGCGCGAGCGCCACGCCCAGGTGCGTGTCCATCAGCCCGACCGTGGTGTAGAGCTGGAAGAAGGGCAGCAGGAACACGGCCGGCGGCGTCATGCGGTTGGTCAGCAGCCAGAAGAACACGTGCTTGTCGCCGAGGAAGGAATAGCGCGAGAAGGCATAGGCCGCCGGCAGCGCGACGGTGAGCGAGATCGCCGTGTTGATGCCGACGTAGATCAGGCTGTTGATGTAGCCCGAGTACCAGGATTCGTCGGTGAAGATGCGCGCGTAGTTGGCCCAGGTGAACTGCTGCGGAAAGAAGGAGAAGCTCGAAAGAATCTCCTCGTTGGTCTTGAAGCTCATGTTGACCATCCAGTAGATGGGCAGGAGCGCGAACAGGATGTAGAGCAGCAGGAAGAAGCTGCGCTTGCGGAAGCGGCGTTCGTTCATTGTGGTTCCTCCACCTCTTGCGTGCCGACCCGCTGCATCCAGTTGTAGAGCACGAAGCACAGGAGCAGGATGATCAGGAAATAGATCAGCGAGAAGGCCGCTGCCGGACCGAGGTCGAACTGGCCCACGGCCTTCTGCGTGAGGTACTGGCTCAGGAAGGTGGTCGCATTGCCCGGGCCGCCGCCTGTCAGCACGAAGGGTTCGGTGTAGATCATGAAGCTGTCCATGAAGCGCAGCAGCACTGCGATCACCAGCACGCCGCGCATCTTGGGCAGCTGTATGTAGCGGAACACCGCGAACTTGCTGGCGCCGTCGATGCGCGCGGCCTGGTAGTAGGCATCGGGAATCGAGCGCAGCCCGGCGTAGCACAGCAGCGCGACCAGCGGCGTCCAATGCCAAACGTCCATCACCAGCACCGTGAGCCAGGCATCGCGCGCGTTGCCGGTGTAGCTGTAGTCGATGCCCAGCTTCTGCAGCGCCCAGCCGAAGAGGCCGATGTCGGCGCGCCCGAAGATCTGCCAGATGGTGCCGACCACGTTCCACGGAATCAAGAGCGAGAGCGCGACGATCACCAGCACGGCCGATGACTTCCAGCCGGTCGAGGGCATCGACAGCGCGAGGCAGATGCCCAGCGGGATCTCGACGACGAGCACGGCGAGCGAGAAGCCGAGCTGGCGCCACAGCGCTGCATGCAACTCGTCGTCGCGCATCACCGCGGCGAACCATTCGGTGCCGACGAACACGCGCCGCTCAGGCGAGATGATGTCCTGCACCGAGTAATTGACCACCGTCATCAGCGGCACGATGGCCGAGAAGGCCACGCACAGCAGCACCGGCAGCACCAGCCACCAGGCCTTCTGGTTGATGGGTTTGACCGTTCCGTTCATGCAACCAGCTCCTCATCGCGGTAATAGCAGGTGTGCTTGTCCACCACCCTGAGCCAGACCGGCTCGCCCACCGCCGGCACGTGCGCATCCGAATGCAGGCGCGCCTTGAGCAGGTTGTCGCCGACCTGGGCGCTCAGCATCTGGTGGGTGCCGACGTCCTGCAGCTGCGTGACCGTGGCCCTCAATGCGCCGGGCGATTGGAGCTCCGCAAGCGCAAGGTATTCGGGCCGGATGCCGAGCTTGAGCGCGCCCTCGGGTAGCGCCCGCGGCAGCGTGAGCCGGTTCCCTGCGATCTCCAGCACGCCGCCCGCGCACTGCGCCGGCAGGAAGTTCATGCCCGGCGAACCGATGAAGTGGCCGACGAAGGTGTGGGCCGGCCGCTCGAACAGCGCTTCGGCGCTGCCGACCTGCACCGCCTTGCCGCGAGTCATCACGACCACCTCTTCGGCGAAGGTCAGCGCCTCGACCTGGTCGTGCGTGACATAGATCAGCGTGAGCTTGAGCTCGCGGTGGATCTGCTTGAGCTTGCGCCGCAGCTGCCACTTGAGGTGCGGATCGATCACGGTCAGCGGCTCGTCGAAGAGCACGGCCGACACGTCGCTGCGCACCAGCCCGCGGCCGAGCGAGATCTTCTGCTTGGCATCGGCCGCGAGGTTGGCGGCGCGCTGGTTGAGCTGGCCGCTCATGTCGAGCATCTCGGCGATCTCGCCCACCCGCCTCTTGATCTGCTCGGCCGGCAGCTGCCGGTTGCGCAGCGGGAAGGCGAGGTTCTCGGCCACGGTCATGGTGTCGTAGATCACCGGGAACTGGAACACCTGCGCGATGTTGCGCTGCTGCGGCGTCTCCAGCGTCACGTCGCGGCCGTTGAAGCGCACGCTGCCCTGCGAAGGCACGAGCAGGCCCGAGATGATGTTGAGCATGGTGGTCTTGCCGCAGCCCGAGGGCCCGAGCAAGGCGTAGGCGCCGCCGTCGCGGAAGCTCATCTTGAGCGGCAGCAGCGCATAGTCGCTGTCCTCCCGCGGGTTGGCGCGGTAGGCATGGGCGAGGTCGAGGTCGATGCGGGCCATGTCAGGCTTCCTTCCTGCGCCAGGCCGGCGCCACGGCGAGCCGCTCGCCGGCGTCGAATACGTAGGCTTGCGAGGCCGCGAAGTACAGGGTGATGGCCGTGCCGAGCTCAAAGCGGTGCACGCCGGTGAGCTGCGCCACCAGCTCGCCCACCAGCGTCTCGGCGTGCACGAAGGTGTCGGAGCCCGAGATCTCGGCCAGCTCGACCTTGCCGGGCAAGGCGATGTCGCCCTCCCCGGCGTTCACGTTCAACGCGCTCGAGCGCAGGCCGATGGTCACGGCACCTTCGACGCCGTCCGGCAGCGCCACCGGCAGCATCGGCCCGCCTTCGAGCTGAACGCCGCCGGCGACCACGCGGCCGGCCAGCAGGTTCATCGGCGGGTCGCTGAAGGCGCGCGCCACGCGCAACGACTGCGGCGCATGGAACACCTCGGCGGTGGGGCCGTACTGCAGCAGCTCGCCGGCATCCATCACCGCGGTGTAGCCGCCCAGCAGCAAGGCCTCGCCGGGCTCGGTGGTCGCGTAGATCACCGTCGAATCGCCGGTGGCGAAGAGCTGCGTGAGTTCCTCGCGCAGGCCCTCGCGCAGCTTGTAGTCGAGGTTGACCAGCGGCTCGTCGAGCAGCATCAGCGGCGCGTTCTTGGCCAGCGCGCGCGCCAGCGCCACGCGCTGCTGCTGACCGCCCGAGAGCTCGGCCGGGTAGCGGTCGAGGAACATGCCGATGTGCAGCTTGTCGGCCAGCTCGCGCACCTTGGCATCGACGTTCTTCTCCCCGCGCAGCTTGAGCGGCGAGCCGATGTTCTCCGCCACCTTGAGCGAGGGGTAGTTGATGAATTGCTGATAGACCATGGCGACGTTGCGCTCGCGCACCGGCACGCCGGTCACGTCCTTGCCGTCGACCAGCACCTTGCCTTCGGTCGGCGTGTCGAGCCCGGCCATCAGCCGCATCAGGCTGGTCTTGCCGGCCTGCGTGGCGCCCAGCAGCACCGTCACCGCGCCGTGCTTCGGCGCGATGCTCTGCGGGTAGAGCCAGGTCTGGGCGCCCACCTTCTTGGTGACGCGCTCGAGTGTCAATTGCATGAAATTGCCTCTTGCTGCCGCGACGCGTTGGCCTGCATCCAGGCGCCGACGCGCTCGCGTTGTTCGGGTGTCAAATGCAGGCCCAGCTTGGAGCGGCGCCACAGCACGTCGTCGCCGCTGCAGGCCCATTCCTCGTCCTGCAGGTAGCGCAGCTCGCGCTCGTGCAGGCCGGGCGCCACGGCGGCGCCGAGCCCGGCCATCGATTGCGCGTCGCCGATCACCTGCGAGATGCGGGCGCCATAGGCACGCGCCAGCCGGCGCGCCAGCGCGGCATCGAGCCACGGGTACTTCGAATGGACGGCCGCCACGAAGCGCTCGAAATCGTCGTCGGGCCGCGCGGCAGCGCCGATCCAGTCCGACAGGTCGCCGCCCGCGAGAAAGGCGCCCTCGGTCCACGCCGGCCGCGCCTCGCCGAGCATGCGGCCGACCTCGTCGGCCGCGTCCTCAGCGAGCTTGCGGAAGGTGGTGATCTTGCCGCCCCACACCGAGAGCAGCGGCGCCGCTGCGGTGTTCGACTCGAGCATGTAGTCGCGCGTCACCGCCGACGGGTCGCCCGAGTCGTCGTCGAGCAGCGGCCGCACGCCCGAGTAGGTCCAGGCCACGTCGGCCGGCACGACGGGCTTCTCGAAATAGCGGCTGGCCTGGGTGCAGAGGTAGTCGATCTCGTCCGCGCCGATGCGCGCCGCGCCTGGGTCGTCGCCGTTCAGCTCGATGTCTGTGGTGCCGATCAGGGTGAAGTCGTCCTGGTAGGGGATTGCGAAGATGATCCGCTTGTCGGGGTTCTGGAAGATGTAGGCGTGGTCGTGCTGGAAGAGGCGCGGCACCACGATGTGGCTGCCCTTGACGAGGCGCAGATGCCGCGTGGCGAGCGCCTCGCCCTTGGCCGCGTGGGCAACGCCGCGCAGGAAGGATTCGGCCCAGGGCCCGGCCGCGTTGACCACTGCGCGCGCACGCACGGTGCGCTGGCCGCCGTCCGCCGATTCGAGCAGCGCGGTCCAGCCGCCGGCATCGCGTTGAGCGCTCACGCAGCGCGTGCGCGTCAGCAACTCGGCGCCCTTGGCGCGCGCATCGAGCGCATTGAGCACCACCAGCCGCGCGTCGTCGACCCAGCCGTCGGAGTAGACGAAGCCGCGCTTGAATTGCGGCTTGAGCGGCTCGCCGGCCGCGTGGCTGCGCAGGTCGATGGCGCGCGAGCCCGGCAGCACCTCGCGCCTGGCTAGGTGGTCGTACATGAAGAGGCCGATGCGCACCATCCACGCCGGCCGCATCGAAGGGTCGTGCGGCATCACGAAGCGCAGCGGCCACATGATGTGCGGCGCGCTCTTGAGCAGCACTTCGCGCTCCTGCAGCGCCTTGCGCACCAGCGAGAACTCGTAGTACTCGAGGTAGCGCAGCCCGCCGTGGATCAGCTTGGTGGACGACGACGAGGTGTGCGCCGCGAGGTCGTCCTTCTCGCACAGCAGCACGCGAAAGCCGCGCCCTGCGAGATCGCGCGCGATGCCGCAGCCATTGATGCCGCCGCCGACGATGAGCACGTCGCAGTGGGTGATGGCGGCAGAGGTGGATGGGGGAATGGCGCTCACGGCAGACGGAGAGATGGACCTGTGAATTTGTTCACTTATTGCGCCTGTGGCGTTTTCGTATTCTTTCATTTTGATTCCTTATGGCGCGATTTTCCCTGGCGTTAACCCTTAAATCCATTCGTTTTTTTTCGTTCTAAAGTAGCGCGCCCCGCGCTCTCTTCCTTTTGCAGTGAACTCCAATCCCCGCCAACTCAAGCTGCTCAACACCGTCCGCGCCCGCGGCTCGATCACGGTCGAACAGCTGGCCGAGATGCTCGAAGTGACGCTGCAGACCGTGCGCCGCGACGTGCAGCGCCTGGCCGACGAAGGCCTGCTGATGCGCTTCCATGGCGGCGTGCGGGTTCCGAGCTCGACCACCGAGAACATCGGCTACCAGCAGCGCGGAACGCTCAATGCCGAAGGCAAGGCGCGCATCGCGCGCGCCGTGGCCGCGCGGGTGCCGAACGACTGCTCGCTGATACTCAACATCGGCACCACCACCGAGGCGATCGCGAAGGCGCTGCTGCAGCACACGGGGCTGCGCGTGATCACCAACAACCTCAATGTGGCGACCATCCTGAGCGACAACCCGAACTGCGAAGTGATCGTGGCGGGCGGCTCGGTGCGGCTGCGCGACCGTGCGATCGTGGGCGAGGCCACGGTGGATTTCATCCGCCAGTTCAAGGTCGACATTGCGCTGATCGGCGTTTCCAGCATCGAGGCCGACGGCACGCTGCGCGACTTCGACCTGCGCGAGGTGAAGGTGGCGCAGACCATCATTGCGCAAGCGCGCGAGGTCTGGCTCGCGGCCGACGCGAGCAAGTTCAATCGCCCTGCGATGATCGAGCTGGCGAAGCTGTCGCAGATCGATTGCCTCTTCACCGACGCCGAGCCGCCGCCGCCCTTTCCGGAGCTGCTCGAGCGCGCACAAGTGCGCTGCGAGATCGCACCCAAGGACCATTGAGATGACCTATTTACTCGCCCTCGACCAGGGCACCTCGAGCTCCCGCAGCATCGTCTTCGATCGCGAGGGCCGCATCGTCGCCATCGCCCAGCAAGAGCTCACGCAGATCTACCCGCAGCCCGGCTGGGTCGAGCACGACCCGATGGAGATCTGGAGCAGCCAGCTCGCGACCGCGCGCGACGTGCTCGCAAAAGCCAAGCTCACAGCGAGCGACATCCACGCGCTGGGCATCACCAACCAGCGCGAGACCACCGTGCTGTGGAACCGCCAGACCGGCCAACCGGTGCACCACGCCATCGTCTGGCAGGACCGGCGCGCCGAGCCGTTGTGCGCCAAGCTGCGCGAAGACGGCATGACCGACACCATCCGCGACAAGACCGGCCTCGTGATCGACGCCTACTTCTCCGGCACCAAGCTGCGCTGGCTGCTCGACAACGTGCCCGGCGCGCGCGCCGCGGCCGATCGCGGCGAGCTGGCCTTCGGCACCGTCGACAGCTGGCTGATCTGGCAATTGACCGGTGGCAAGGTGCACGTGACCGACGTGAGCAACGCCTCGCGCACCATGCTCTTCAATGTGCGCAGCAACCAGTGGGATGCCGATCTGCTGAAGGCGCTCGACATCCCCGCCTCGCTGATGCCCGACGTGAAGCCTTCCAGCGCGCACTTCGCCGACACCGATGCAGGCCTGTTCGAGCGCCGCCTGCCCATCGGCGGCGTGGCGGGCGACCAGCAGAGCGCCCTCTTCGGCCAGGCCTGCTTCGAGGCCGGCATGGCCAAGAACACTTACGGCACCGGCTGCTTCCTGCTGATGCACACCGGCGGCGCCTTCCAGCCTTCGCAGAACGGCCTGCTCGTGACCAGCGCGGCGCAGACCAGCGCGCAGCCGCAATACGCGATGGAAGGCAGCGTGTTCGTCGGCGGCGCGGTGGTGCAGTGGCTGCGCGACGGCCTGAAAGCCATCCAGGGCAGCGCCCAGGTGCAGGCGCTGGCCGAGAGCGTGCCCGATGCGGGCGGCGTGATGATGGTGCCGGCCTTTACCGGTCTCGGCGCGCCCTACTGGAATGCCGATGCGCGCGGGACCATCACCGGACTCACGCGCGGCACGACGGTGGCGCACATCGCGCGCGCGGCGTTGGAGAGCATCGCGTACCAGAGCGCAGCGCTGCTGCAAGCAATGAGCCGCGATGCGGTGGCTGCGGGCGGCACGCCGGTGGCGGAACTGCGCGTCGACGGCGGCGCGGCGGTCAACGATCTGCTGATGCAGTTCCAGGCGGACCTGCTGGGGATTCCGGTGGTGCGGCCGGAAGTCATCGAGACCACGGCTCTGGGGGCGGCCTACCTTGCGGGGCTTTCCACCGGCGTGTACCGCGACGTGGGCGAGTTGTCGAAGCAGTGGCGCGTCGAGCGCCGCTTCATGCCGACACTGAGCCGGGTGAAGGCGGAGGAGAAGATGGAGCGGTGGGAACTGGCGGTGCGGAGGGCGACGCTGGTTTGATGCCATGACCTCGATCGAGAACACCGAGGACCGCTATGGCGCTGTTGCGATCCTGCTCCACTGGTTGATGGCTTTTCTCGTCATCGGACTTTTGGTGTTGGGTATCTACATGGTCACGCTTCCCGATGCCGGCTTCAATACAAAAAAGATCACGCTGATCCTCTACCACAAGCAGCTTGGCTTGCTGGCTCTCGTCTTGCTTGCGGTGCGCTGGGGCTGGCGTTTGACGAATGTGCTCCCGCAACTGGTTGCACACCTGCCTGATTGGCAAAAAATCGCCGCCCGATTCGTCCATCTCTCCTTTTACGCACTGATGTTCGTCTTGCCGATGACGGGTTGGCTCATGTCTTCCGCCGCCGGCATCCCCGTATCGCTCTTTGGCTTGTTCACGCTGCCTGATTTCCTTCCTCGCGACGAGCAGCTGTTTCAGCGACTCATCGATGTCCACAAGTGGCTCGCTTATGTGCTCGTGCTTGTCATAGTCGTCCATGTGGGCGCGGCGCTGAGGCATCACTTCGTGTTCAAGGACGATACCTTGCGCAAGATGCTGCCCTAACGCGCTTTCTCGACCACGAACCTGGCGAGTTCCTGCAGAACCTTTACCGCGGCCTCATTGGCCGCCAAGACCCCGGCGGCGGGGTTTCTCTCCCGCAAGGGCTCACGCACCGACACTTCCTTGGCCGCAACAACCCGATTCATTGCCTCGCGACTTAGATGGAAGCGCATCGTGAGCTGCAGTATTGCCGGGTCCGAAGTGAAGTCCTGCTTGAGCTCCAGGATTTCGGTGCGAAGAGCGAAAGTGTGGCGACCAAAATGAGGAGGCGACCGGACCTCGCTGAAATAGCGCGTACTCGAAATCGTCCTGACGATCAGAGGCAGCATCATCTGCGCTGGTGTTTCCGCCCATTCATTCCGACTGAAATACGCGATCTGATGGGCCTGGGTGGCATAGGCCATTTGCGTCGTGCCATAGGCCGGATGGGTTTCGGGGACCAGAACCAACAGGGTCGCCGAGCGAGTCCGTTCGTTGGGCAGGTCGAGTGGGATGCCGCTCAGCACATATTTCTTGGCGGCAGTATCGACCGGCGATAACAGGGCACAGCCCGAGAACAGCATGGCGCACAGCGCGACCAGCGCCGCCCTCGCCATACCGCCCTTCATTTTTCTTCCCCGGGCCCAAGCGGCGGAGGCCTGGTGCCGCGAATCAGGATCGACGGGTCTCGATGGATCCTGGTCGCCACGCCGGAGAGGGAACCGGACAGAGCATCGAGATTGGACAGCGTCTTGTGAGCTTCAGGCAGGACTTGCGTCTGGAGCGCTCTCACCGTGTCATGACTCGATTCCAGCAAAGGCTCCAGGCGATGACTCGCGCGCTCGGTATTGGCAACGATCGAGTTCAGCTTCCTGGAATTTTCCGCCAGTACCTTGGTTACTTGCTGCAAGTTGTCGACCGATTGCTTCAGCGATGCGATGGTCTTCTCGTCGAATGTCGATTGCAGCAGATCAGTGACGGCTTGGACATTTTCGTTCATCTGAGTCAGCGTCCCATCGAGCGTCATTGATCTCGGCGGCGCCGTCGGTATCGTCGGATAAGGTTCGCCCGGCCGTGCTGCCAGCGGCCGCGAATCGACGCCGACGTCTTCGATGGCAATGTAGACGTAGCCGGTGAATCCTCGCGAAGCGAGTCCACGCGAGGTGATCGTGGCGACGCTGGCCGAGGTGATCGGAGCGGTCTTGTCGATACTCAACAAGATGCGCACCAAATTCGACCGGACCAGCTTGACGCTTTTCACCCTTCCCACATCGACGCCGTGGAATTCGACAGGAGCATCGGCAATGAGGCCGGAGACCGACTCCTCGGTGGAGATCTGATAGTTCACGTAATCGCGTACGGAAACGTAGTACCAGATCGCCCCAGCGAGAATCGATACAAGCAGGAACGCCAGGAACGCGAGTCGCGCCTTCGTGTTGACATCGTTTTTCATCGCGCATGCCCCCATGGCTAGCCCGAACATCGCCGGCCAAATAGGCGCTTGGGCCGGTGCCAGCCTAATCCGTCATCCCTGCAATTGCCACGCGATGCGAAGATTGCATTGTCGACCTGTTGGCGGGCGGGCCTCAACCCCTCGAACGCGGGGACATCCCCTACCTATATTCCCCACCTGTGATCCCGACCGGCGTGACCAGTGAACTGGTCCTTGGGCGATGGCCGCGTACTATCAGGGCCGCTTCGGCCGCTCGAAGCTGCGGTCGCAACTGGTCTTCCATGAGAAGGGTCGGCTTGTGGACGAGATAGATGGTTTGGACAGTCGCATCATCGTGTCGCTTGACTTCCCCACCGCCGCGTCGGCGGCAGACCTCGTGACGCAGTTGGGCCCAGCAGCTACGATTTACAAGGTGGGCCTGCAGTTGCTGACGGCGGCCGGCCCTTCGGTCGTGCGCGAGCTCGTGGACGCCGGCAAGAGGGTTTTCTTGGACCTCAAGCTGCTGGAAATTCCGAGCTCGGTAGCGGCAGCAGTTTCCGCAGCCGGAAACATCGGGGCTTCGATGGTGACCGTCCATGCCTCTGGGGGCTCAGCCGTGCTTCGGTCCGCAGTCGAGGCCGCAAGCCGGTTCCCTGAACTGTAGGTGCTCGCGCTCACCGTCATCACCAGCATGGGCGACGAGGACCTGCACGAAGTTGGCATGGTCTCCACGGTGCCAGAACAGGTGCTGCGCCTGGCGCGGCTTGCAGCCGCGGCTGGCTGCCATGGTGTCGTAGCGTCACCGTTAGAAGCCCGGCTGCTCCGCGAGACTCTCCCGCCGGGCACCCTCATCGTCACGCCCGGCATACAGCTGGCAGGCAACTCAAAAAGCGACCACGCGCGCTCCGCCACTGCAACGCAGGCCATTGATGCCGGCGCGACGCACGTGGTAGTAGGCAACCTCATATCACGCGCTTCGAATCCCGCAGGCGCTTTTGCCGCATTGCGCGCGGAGCTGGCGGTGGCGCGAGGGCAAAGTTGAAATAGCGCCGCACCTGTTGGACCTACGTGGCGAACTGCTGCATGGCGCAGATCATCTTGTGCAGCGAGTTCAAGCTGCACTACTGCCAGCTCGCCGCAATCACCGTCGCCAGACTGTTCTGGTAACTCGCAGGCAGCGTCGTCTGCCCTGCAGCCGGTGGCGCGAAGCCGGCCATGGCCTGCACCAGATCCTGCACCTGGCTGTCGAGCAGAGTCTGGCCATCGCTGGTCTTGAATTGTTCGATGCGGTAGGCACCGCCCAGATACCAGTTCGAGATCAGCATCCGATCGTTTGTGCCGATGATCGAGACCTCCAGATCGGAACCAAAGCTGATCGACGTCGATGCCGGGCTCCGCTTCAAGTGTGTCGATGGCGCTTGCACTCGAATCGTTTTCTTCGATCCGATCGCTCTCCGAGCCCCTGCCGAACAGGTAGGTATCGTTGCCCGTACCGCCGCGCAGCGTATCGCTGCCGGCGCCGCCGCGAGCGTGTCGTTGCCGCCAAAGCCTTCCAGCGTATCGACCTCTGCGCCACCCGTCACAGTTTCATTGGCGTTCACGGCGTTGCGCAACTGCTCGGTACCCCACACCGTACCGTCGGCAAACCTCACCTGCTCCACAGAGTAGTTAAGTTGGACCAGCTGGTGTCGCCTAGCCCCAAACCAAGCGTGATAGCCTGGCCGGTGCGCTGATCGATGAGCCGGTTGTGGCCACAGTGGCCTTCGCCGATGCGCACGTCCGCAGGATTCAAGTCCAGCAGCTCCAGCGTGTCGGTGCCGCCCTGATCGCTCACCCAGTCGTTGCCATCGCCCGAGCGATAGCGGTAGGTGTCGTCGCCGCCGCTGTAGTCGTAGAGATAGTCGTCGCCCCCGCGGACCTCCCTCCCTGAGGCGACCGCACCCGGCAACCGACATCCTGTGTTCGCCAGCATTTCCTGTTTGGGTCAGAACAAACTCTGCCGTTCCGCATTCAACATTGCGCTGTCGTTCGGCCGGGCTCGAAGGTCAGTGGACCACGTCCCAATGAAGGGCAGCTCTCCGCCGGCGGCTATTCCAACGTGGGCAAGAAGGCAGAAGGCAAGGACGATCGGCGAAATGTGGCGATTCATACGTCCGCTCCGAAGATTCGGTTGTGGGCGGCTACGGGCGCTATGCCGCCGAGTTCTCCACAAACTTCGCCCGCGCGTATGTGTCTCGGAGGTCGGCGAGCAAACCCTCCATATCCGCAAGGCCCGAGAGTTCCACTTGATTGCTTCCGCTGTCCAAGACGATCCGAGAGAGTTCATTGCGCTTGTTCCTATAAAGGGTCACGCTCTTGACCGCTGCGCCAGGCATCAACAGAGTCCGTGCAGTGGAGGTTTCTCGCCACACGCCGGTCGGTGTGACATCAACGGCGGTGCTCTTGAGGGTGCTCTTGGCGGGCCTCATTAGACGCCGCACCAATACCACGAAGACGCCGACGGACGCAGCAGCGAGCAAGAAGGTTGCCAATACCGCAATCTGTGCAGCCTGCAATGGCAAGAGCTTCCAGAAGCCATAAGGTGCAACGAAACACGCAACCAGCGCGGCGCCCCAAAACCTTCCAGTGTGAGAAAAGGGACGGGTGAGATACGCGATTCGGTCGTCCGAAAGCTGGTGTTTCACGTTTGCGCCGCAGCCGCCGCCTTGCAGTCGGAAACTGCTCAGTGCCCAGGCACCAAAAAGTCCTGACTGATCCGCCACCCCAACTCATTCACCCGATCGAGAAACTGCGTGAGGTAGGCATGCAGTCCGGTCGCCAGAATCTCATCGACCCGCGCGTACTGCAGATCGGCCAGCAGCTTCCCCGCACGCCGCTGCGTCTCCGCGCTCTGGTCGTTCTGCACCTTCGCAAGATTGCTCACCACTTCGACCAGGCTCGCATGCAGCGAACGCGGCATGTCGGCGCGCAAGATGAGCAGCTCGGCCACGCGCTCGGGCTTGATCACGTCGCGGTACACCTTGCGGTAGACCTCGAAGGCCGAGACGCTGCGCAGGATCGCGCTCCAGTGATAGAAGTCGTACTCCTGGTCTTCCTCGGTGGCGGTGCCGAAGAACTCGCTGTTGAGCGCATGGAACTTCACGTCGACCAGGCGCGCCGTGTTGTCCGCGCGCTCCAGGAAGGTGCCGAGCCGCGAGAAGTGGAAGGCCTCGTCCTGCAGCATGGTGCCCAGGGTCACGCCGCGCGAGAGGTGCGAGCGGAACTTGACCCATTCGAAGAACTGGCCCGGGTCGCGCTCGAATTCGCCGGCGCGCAGCATGCGGTTGACCTCGAGCCAGGTCGTGTTCTGCGTCTCCCAGGCTTCGGTGGTGAGCGCGCCGCGCACGGCACGCGCGTTCTCGCGCGCGGCTCGGAGGCACGAGACGATCGACGAGGGATTGGACTCGTCCTTGACCATGAACTCCATCACCTTGTCCGGCACGATCTGCTCGTGCTTCTCGTTGAACAAGGGCAGCAGTTCGCTGATGGAGAGCAGGCCCTGCCAGCCGTACTTGGCGACCTCGGCCGATTGCGGCAAGAGCGATGTCTGGTAGTTGACGTCCAACATGCGCGCGGTGTTTTCGGCCCGTTCGGTGTAGCGCGACATCCAGTAGAGGTGATCGGCGGTGCGTGACAACATGCTGTGGTGCTCCCCTGATCAGCCAACTTGGTTTTGGGTTTGCGATTGCGACTGCGATTCCGCCCGCGGCTTGGCGCGCCGGTCCCCTTCGAGGATCCAGGTGTCCTTGGTGCCGCCGCCCTGCGACGAGTTGACGACCAGCGAGCCCTCCTTGAGCGCCACGCGCGTGAGGCCGCCGGGCACCATCTGCACTTCCTTGCCCGAGAGCACGAAGGGGCGCAGGTCGATGTGGCGCGGCGCGATGCCGGCCTCCACGAAGGTGGGCGAGGTCGACAGGCTCAGGGTCGGCTGCGCGATGTAGCCGTCGGGCTTGGCGAGCACGGCCTTCTTGAAATCCTCGATCTCGGCATGCGTGGCCGCCGGGCCGATCAGCATGCCGTAGCCGCCGGCGCCGTGCACCTCCTTGACCACCAGGTCCTTCATGTTGGCCAGCGTGTAGTCGAGATCGTCCTTGTTGCGGCACATGTAGGTGGGCACGTTCTTGAGGATCGGCTTCTCGCCGAGGTAGAACTCGATCATCTTCGGCACGTAGGGGTAGATCGACTTGTCGTCCGCCACGCCGGTGCCGACGGCATTGCAGATCACCACGTTGCCCTCGCGGTAAGCGCGCATGAGGCCGGCGCAGCCGAGCGTCGACGTGGGGCGGAACACCTCGGGGTCGAGGAAATCGTCGTCGACGCGGCGGTAGATCACGTCCACGCGGCGCGGGCCGCGCGTGGTGCGCATGTAGACGAAGTCGTCCTTGACGAACAGGTCCTGCCCTTCGACCAGCTCCACGCCCATCTGCTGGGCGAGGAAGGCGTGCTCGAAGTAGGCGCTGTTGTACATGCCGGGCGTGAGCACTACCACGGTAGGCTCGGCGGTCGCAGGCGGCGCGGAAGCGCGCAGGGTTTCGAGCAGCAGGTCGGGATAGTGCGCCACCGGCGCCACGCGGTTCTGGCTGAACAGCTCGGGAAAGAGCCGCATCATCATCTTGCGGTTCTCCAGCATGTAGCTCACGCCGCTGGGCACCCGCAGGTTGTCTTCGAGCACGTAATACTCGCCGTTGCCGGCCGCATCCGGCGCGCGGACGATGTCGATGCCGGAGATGTGCGAGTAGATGTCGTTGGGCACCTTCACGCCCACCATCTCGGGGCGGTACTGCGCGTTGTTGAAGATCTGCTCGGACGGAATCACGCCGGCCTTGACGATCTCCTGCCCGTGGTAGACGTCGTGGATGAAGCGGTTGAGCGCGGTCACGCGCTGCACCAGCCCCTTCTCCATGCTTTCCCACTCGTGCGCGGGAATGATGCGCGGCAGCAGGTCGAAGGGAATCAGGCGCTCGGTGCCCGACCCGTCCTCGTCCTTCGCGCCGTACACGGCGAAGGTGATGCCGACCCGGCGGAAGATCATTTCCGCCTCCTCGCGCCGCGATCGCATCACCTCGCCGGGCTGCTTCGCGAGCCATTGGTCGTAGCGCTTGTAATGGTTTCGGACCGCTGCGCCGGTGTAGGGCAGCTGCTCGTACATCTCGTCGAATTTGTGCATGGAACGACCAATCTCCTTGGCCGTAGCTTAGCAAGTTCAGGGCCAGTGCCTCTACGGGACAACGTGGTGCCAGTAGCGTTCGCAGTCCGGCGCTGGCACTGCAGTTCGGCCGGCTGCCCGTGGCGGCACCGCAGTGCGCGGAGTCCACGATTGCGATCTCGCGCCCGCGATAATGCGCGGCCACTTCCTCGGCCGGATGCCCGAATCGGTTGCGGTACCCGGCCTGGACCAGCGCGATGCGCGGCTGCACCGCATCGAGCAGCGCAGCGCTCGATGAAGTCTTGCTGCTGTGGTGCGGCACGAGCAGAAGATCGGCACGCAGCCCTGGCGTGCGCGCCACCAGGGCCGCTTCCTGCAGCCGCTCGATGTCGCCGGCCAGGAGCGCCGCGGCACGGCCGTTGCCGATGCGCAGCACGCAGGAGACGGCGTTGGGCTTGGTGAAGCCGGCGTAGTCGGCCTCGACCGGATGCAGGATCTCGAAGTCCACGCCGTCCCACGTCCAGCGCTGGCCAGCCACGCAACGTCGGGCAGCACGCAGCTTCTGCAACGGATGCGCCGCCTCGATCGAGCTCAGCAGCTCGGCCTGCGGCTGCATCGCGAGCACCGCGGGCGCGCCGCCCGTGTGGTCGCTGTCGCGGTGGCTCAGTAACACGGTCGCCAGCTTTTCCTCGAAGGCGCGCAGGAGCGGCACCAGCACGCGGTGGCCGGCATCGCTTTCGACGCTGTAGCGCGGGTCGGCGTCGTAGAGCAGGCTGAGGGTGGCGGTGCGCACCAGCACCGCATTGCCTTGCCCGACGTCGGCGGCGAGCAGTTCGAACTCGCCCGGCGCCGGCCGCGGCGCCTGCCACAGCAGCGCCGGCAGCACGAGCGGCAGCACGAGCGCGCGCAGCGACCACGGCAGGCGCATCGCAAGCAGCACGCCGCCGGCAACGCCCGCCACGGCTGCCCACAGCGCAGGCGCGGGCGCCGAGAAAGTCGCCAGCGGCCACTGCGCCAGCCATTGCAGCAGCAGCGCGAGCGCCTGCACCGCCCACGCGGCCAGGTCCCACAGCGGCGGCAACAGCACGCCGAGCATCGCCAGCGGCGTGATGACCAGCGTCACCCACGGGATCGCGACCGCATTCGCCACCAGCCCGACGGCCGATACCTGCTGGAATAGCAGCAGGCCGAGCGGCGCCAGGGCCAGCGTCACCGTCCATTGCTCGCGCCACATCCGCGCGAGCCGCGCCTTCACGCCCATGACCCCGGCCTCGGGCCCCGCGGCGCCGGTGGCGAACAACACGCCGACCGCGACGAAGCTGAGCCAGAAGCCAGGCTGCATCAGCGCCCACGGATCGAGGGCCACGACCAGCGCGCAGGTGCAGAGCCAAACGAAGGGCCAGGGCCAGCGCCGCCTCGCGAGGCGCAGCAGCGCGACCGCGGCCAGCATCCACACGGTGCGCTGCGAAGGCAGACCCCAGCCGCTGAAAAGCGCATAGAGCGTGGCGAGCAGCACGCCGCCCGCCAGCGCCGCATGCGGCGCCGGCCACCACAGCATCAGCCGGCCGCTGCGGCGCCAGAGCGCGCCGACCAGCCAGGCGGCGAGCCAAGCGAACATCGTGATATGGAGCCCCGAGATCGACATCAGGTGCGCGACGCCGGTGGCGCGGAAGATGTCCCAGTCGGCGCGGTCGATGGCGTTCTGGTCGCCCGTGACCAGCGCCGCGATCACGCCGGCCAGCCGTCGGTCGGCCACCCGCTCCAGGATCGCATCGCGCACCGATTCGCGCGCCCGCTCGACGGGGTGGCGCCAGCTCTGGCCGATGCGCTCGGCGTTTGTTGGACCGGTGCGCACATAGCCACTGGCCTGCACGCCCTGCTCCCACAGGCGCAGCTCGTGGTCGAAGCCGTGCGGATTGAGATTGCCGTGCGGCGCCTTGAGACGAACCACCATGCGCCAGCGCTCGCCCGCATGCACCGGGCCGGGCGCGGCGGCGCTCTCGGCGCGCAGCGCATCGTCGGCCGCGCGGCCCCAGAGGCTGGTGTTGTCGTCATACCAGCCGAGCGCGATGCGCCGCGGCACGCGCGGCATGCCATGGTCGTTGCCGCCGGCTCAGCGCGCCGACTCGACATCGAAGAGAAAGCGCACGGCCCCATCGCCGCGCTGTGGCATCTGCGAGACGATGCCCACCACCTGCAGGTCGCGTCCCTCGAGCGCGGGCGCCAGCGCATCGCCCGCATAGACGGCCGCGCGCCAGCCCGCGAGACCGGCGCCGACCATCGCGCCGAGCAGCAGCATGGCCAGGGCCGAGCGCCGCCATCGGCGCAACGACAGCCACACGGCCGCCGCGACAAGCAGCAGTCCGCTATAGACAGCCCGGTCCCACAGCGCCGCCTGCTGCAACTGCAGCGCAGCGCCCAGCACCAAGCCGGCCATGGCGGCAAAGAAAGCCAGGCCGCGTGGCTCCGCGCCCGGCCTCATGCAACGGTCCTCGATGACATGCAGCAATCACTCCCTGACACGCTCTCTGTGGCGCGCTAATTGCTATCCGTGTGGGCTAGTATGCGTCTCACCCCGAGGCACCCTCGACGTCACGAGAAAAAATGTCCATTCACGCCGCTCTCCACCACGTCACCCACTACAAGTACGACCGTCCGGTGCAGCTGGGTCCGCAGGTGATCCGCCTGCGTCCCGCGCCGCATTGCCGCAGCAACGTGATTTCCTACTCGCTGCGCGTCGAACCCGAACAGCACTTCGTCAACTGGCAGCAGGACCCGTTCGCGAACTACCAGGCGCGCCTGGTGTTCCCCGAAAAGACGCGCGAGTTCAAGGTCACGGTCGACCTCGTGGTCGAGATGGCGGTCTACAACCCCTTCGACTTCTTCCTCGAGCCGCAGGCCGAGAACTTCCCCTTCAAATACACCGAGTCGCAGGCGCAGGAACTCGCGCCCTACCTCGTGGCCGACCCCGCCACGCCGCTGGTGGCAGCCTACCTCGAGAAGATCGACCGCAAGACGCAGCGCACCATCGACTTCCTCGTCGGCCTCAACCAGCAGGTGCAGAAGGACGTCGGCTACCTGATCCGCATGGAGCCGGGCGTGCAGTCGCCCGAGCAGACGCTGGCCAATGCCTCCGGCTCCTGCCGCGACTCGGGCTGGCTGCTGGTGCAGCTGCTGCGCCATTGCGGGCTGGCGGCGCGCTTCGTCTCGGGCTACCTGATCCAGCTCACGCCCGACGTGAAGGCGCTCGACGGCCCGAGCGGCACCACGGTCGACTTCACCGACCTGCATGCCTGGTGCGAGGTCTACCTGCCCGGCGCCGGCTGGATCGGGCTCGACGCCACCTCGGGCCTGATGGCCGGCGAGGGCCACATCCCGCTCGCCTGCACGCCCACGCCTTCGAGCGCGGCGCCGATCGAAGGCGCGGTGGACGAAGCCGAGGTCGACTTCGCCCACGAGATGAAGGTCACGCGCATCCACGAGTCGCCGCGCGTCACCAAGCCCTACACCGAGGAGCAATGGGCCGAGGTGCTGGCATTGGGCGATGCAGTCGACGCGCGCCTGAATGCCGGCGACGTGCGCCTCACGATGGGCGGCGAGCCCACCTACGTCGCCACCGCCGACCGCGATGCCGCCGAATGGAACACCGACGCCCTCGGCCCCACCAAGCGCGGCTACGCGACCGAGCTCGTGCACAAGCTGCGCGCCGAATACGGCCAGGGCGGTTTCCTGCATTTCGGCCAGGGCAAGTGGTACCCGGGCGAGCAGCTGCCGCGCTGGGCGCTGTCGATCTTCTGGCGCGCCGACGGCCAGCCGCTGTGGCACAAGCCCGAGCTCTTCGCCGACGAGCGCACGCCCACCCACTACACGAGCGAAGACGCACGCCGCTTCACCAGCGCGCTCGCGCACAAGCTCGGCCTCACCGACCGCTTCGTGCAGCCCGGCTACGAAGACGTCTACTACTACCTCTGGCGCGAACGCCGGCTGCCGGTGAACGTCGACCCCTTCGATTCGAAGCTCGACGACGAGTTGGAGCGCGTGCGCCTGCGCCGCGTGTTCACGCAGAAGCTCGACGCGGTGATCGGCTACATGCTGCCCATCGAGGCCGCTAACGCCGACACCGATGCACCCGCGCTCGCCGGCCCGGGCTGGAAGACCGGCCCCTGGTTCCTGCGCGACGATCGCATGTACCTGGTCCCCGGCGATTCGCCGATGGGCTATCGCCTGCCGCTCGATTCGCAGCCCTGGGTCAGCAAGGGCGACTATCCCTACCTGGTGGAGCGCGACCCCACTGCGCCGCGCGCGCCGCTGCCCGCCTCCACCCTCTTGCGTGCGCGCTATGAAGGCGGGCTCGCCGCCGCGCCCGCCGATCTGGGCGCCGTGCCCTACGACTTCGGCGTGCCGCAGCAGTCGCCGGCCGCGCTGCGCTTCCAGGCCGCGCACGGCAACCCGGCGGCGGCGCGCGCGGCCGCGGCCTCCTCCGATCCGACCACGACGCGCGAGCCGCGGCGCGGCGAGTCCGCGCACTGGGTCACGCGCACCGCGCTGTGCGTGGAGGTGCGCGACCCGCGCCGCGCCAACGGACCCGCCGCCGAGAAGGTCGGCAGCGCCTCGGGCGTGCTCTACGTCTTCATGCCGCCGCTGGCGCGGCTGGAGGACTACCTCGACCTCGTCGCCGCGGTCGAAGCCACGGCCGAGCAGCTGGGCGTGCAGGTGGTGCTCGAAGGCTATCCGCCGCCGCGCGATCCGCGCCTGAAGATGCTGCAGGTCACGCCCGACCCCGGCGTGATCGAGGTCAACATCCATCCCGCGCACAACTGGCGCGAACTGGTGGCGCACACCGAGTTCCTCTACAACGCGGCCTTCGAGACGCGCCTGTCGGCCGAGAAGTTCATGACCGACGGCCGCCACACCGGCACCGGCGGCGGCAACCACTTCGTGCTGGGCGGCGCCACCCCGGCCGACAGCCCCTTCCTGCGCCGGCCCGAGCTGCTCGCGAGCCTCTTGCTCTACTGGCACAACCACCCGTCGCTGAGCTACCTGTTCTCGGGCATGTTCATCGGCCCGACCAGCCAGGCGCCGCGCGTCGACGAGGCGCGCAACGACCAGCTCTACGAGCTCGAGATCGCCCTCAAGGAAATCGCGCGCAACCGCGAGATCCACGGCCAGAACATGCCGGCCTGGATGGTGGACCGCACGCTGCGCAACATCCTCGTCGACGTCACCGGCAACACGCACCGCAGCGAGTTCTGCATCGACAAGCTCTACTCGCCTGACTCCGCCACCGGCCGCCTCGGCCTGCTGGAGCTGCGCGCCTTCGAAATGCCGCCGCATGCGCGCATGAGCATCGCGCAGCAGCTGCTGCTGCGCGCCTTCATCGCCCGCTTCTGGGACGAGCCCTACCAGGCGCCCGCCACGCGCTGGGGCACCGAACTGCACGACCGCTTCCTGTTGCCGACCTTCGTCAAGATGGACTTCGACGATGTCATCAGCGAGATGCGGCAAGCCGGCTTCGCCTTCGATCCGAACTGGTTCGCGCCGCACCTGGAGTTCCGCTTCCCGCTGGTCGGCCAGGTGCAGTCCATGGGCGTCGAGCTGTCGCTGCGCAATGCGCTCGAACCCTGGCACGTGATGGGCGAGGAAGGCTCGGCCGGAGGCACCGTGCGCTATGTCGACTCCTCGCTCGAACGCATCGAGGTGCGCGTGACCGGCCTCAACGAAAGCCGCCACGTCGTCACCGTCAACGGCCAGGTGCTGCCGCTGCAGCCCACCGGCACGGTCGGCGAATTCGTGGCCGGCATCCGCTACAAGGCCTGGAATCCGCCCTCGGCGCTGCATCCCAGCATCGGCGTCCATGCGCCGCTCACCTTCGACCTGGTCGACACCTGGATGAAGCGCTCGCTGGGCGGCTGCCAGTACTTCGTCGCCCATCCGGGCGGTCGCAGCTACGACACCTTCCCGGTCAACGCCTACGAGGCCGAGAGCCGGCGCCACTCGCGCTTCTCGCGCATGGGCCATACGCCCGGCCTGCTGCGCACGCCGCCGGCCACCATCGAGCTCGCGGGCAGCCGGGAATTCCCCTTCACGTTGGATTTGCGCCGGTGAGCCAATGTCGGTGACCAGGGTGTGACAATCAACACACCGTGGACCCACTGAACGAATCCCTCTTCGACGCCCAGGCCCTGGAGTCACCCGCCGACTTGGCCTCGGCGCTCGCCCCGCCGGCCGCGCCGGGCCACTTCGACGAACTGCGCGGCGCCGCCACGCCGATCACGGCCCCGCGCTTGGGCGCGCCCTCCCAGCCGGCGCCGTTGTACGAGGCCTCGTCCGTGCCTTCGGCCGCGCAGGCCGAAGAAGCCCCCCCGCGCGAGCGCCCGCCGCTCGCGCCCGCCTGGGCCGACTTCTTCCAGCAGCTGGGCGCTGCCGGCTTCAACGACTTGCCGCGGCGCGCGGTCAGCCTCGAGCGGCAGATCCGCGACAACGGCGTCACCTACAACGTGTACGCCGATGCCGACGGACCGCAGCGGCCCTGGTCGCTCGACCTCTTTCCGCTGATCGTCTCGCCCGAGAGCTGGGCCCAGATCGAGGCCGGCGTGCTGCAGCGCACGCGCGTGCTCGACCGCGTGATGGCCGACGTCTACGGGCCGCAGCAGCTGCTGGCCGAGGGCCTGCTGCCGTCCGCGCTGGTGCATGGCCATCCGGGCTACCTGCGCGCGATGCACGGCGTCAAGCCGCCCGGCGACACCTGGCTGCACATCGCCGCCTTCGACCTGGCGCGCGGACCCGACGGCAACTGGTGGGTGGTGTCGCAGCGCACGCAGGCACCCTCGGGCCTGGGCTACCTGCTCGAGAACCGGCTCGCGATCGCGCGCCAGTTCCCGCAGGCCTTCGAGGCGCTGCACGTGCAGCGCCTGGCCGCGACCTACCACGCGATGATGGAAGGGCTGCAGCACATGTGCCCTGCCGGCCAGCCGCCGCACATCGCGCTGCTCACGCCGGGGCCCTACAACGAAACCTATTTCGAGCACGCCTACCTCTCGCGCTACCTCGGCATCACCTTGGTCGAAGGCAGCGACCTCACGGTGCGCGACCAGCGCCTCTACCTCAAGACGCTGCAGGGCCTGCGCCCGGTGCACGGGCTGATCAAGCGGCTCGACGATCAGTACCTCGACCCGCTCGAGTTGCGCCCCGACTCCACGCTCGGCGTGCCGGGCCTGCTGCAGGCGATCCGCGCCGGCAACGTGCTGGTGGCCAACATGCCGGGCTCGGCCTTCCTGGAGTCGCCTGCGCTGCTCGGCTTCCTGCCGGCGCTGGCGCGCCGCCTGATCGGCGAGAAGCTGCAACTGCCGGCCCTGCCCACCTGGTGGTGCGGCGAACGCGCCGCCATGGAAGCGGTGCTGCCGCAGCTCGACAGCTGCGCGATCAAGTCCACCTACCCGGGCGACGATTCCCACACCAGCTTCGATGCCGTGCTCGGCAGCCGCATGGGACGCCGCGAGCTCGACGAATGGGCAGGCCGCATCGTGCGCCAGGGCGACGAGCACACGGTGCAGAGCTACCTGCCGCTGTCGCAGATGCCGACCTGGACGCAGGACCTCGGCGCCGGTCACATCGCGCCGCGCGCGGTGCTCTTGCGCGTGTTCGCGGTCAGCGACGGCGCAAAGTCGTGGCGCGTACTGCCCGGCGGCCTGGCGCGGCTCGCGGGCGCGGATGCGCAGATCGCCTCGATGCAGCGCGGCGGCAGCAGCGCCGACGTCTGGGTGCAGACCCACGGCGAGGTCGATCGCACCACCCTGCTGCAGCCGCACGCCACGCCGGCCTCGCTGGCGCGGCACCGCGCACCGGTCACCAGCCGCGCGGCCGAGAACATGTTCTGGCTCGGCCGCTACACCGAGCGCGCCGAGAACGCGGTGGGCCTCGCGCGGCTCACGCTCGACGTGCTCGGCGGCGAAGACCAGTCCTCGCCGGCGCTCCTGAGCTGGCTGCACCGGCTGACGCTGCGCAATGCGCTGGTGCCGCGCGATGTACCGACCATCCCGAAATCGCGCCGCGTGTTCGAACGCGCGCTGATCGCGGAGCTGGGCGACGTCGAAGAAGGCGGCAGCGTCGGCTACAGCCTGCGCTGCGTGCGCCAGGCCGCGGCCGCGGTGCGCGAGCGGCTGTCGCAGGACAACTGGAATCAGATCGTGCGCGCCGAGGCCGAATTCCTGCGCCGTGCCGCCGAGCAGGCCGGCGAGCGCGGCGAAGGCAGCTATGCGAGCGCCGGCGCGTTGCGCATGCTCGAATCGACCAGCGCCGCGCTGGCCGCGATCACCGGCGCCCAGACCGACCGTATGACGCGCGACGACGCCTGGCGGCTGCTCTCGATCGGCCGCCATATCGAGCGGCTCGGGTTCCTCTCCAGTTCGCTGGCGGCCGGCCTCGAGATCGGCTCGGTGCACGAGGTGAGCGGCTTCGAGGCCATGGTCGCGCTGTTCGACAGCACGATCACCTTCCATGCGCGCTATCAGCAACGCCGCGACGTGGCGACGCTGGTCGACCTGCTGGTGCAGGACGGCGACAACCCGCGGTCGCTCGCCTGGGTGACGCAGACGCTGCGCGGCCGCATCGCGCGGCTGGCAGGCAGCGCGCCGGGCAAGCTCACTGCCCTCTCGCACGAGTTGCCCGACCCGGCCACGTGGACGCTCGAACATCTCTGCGAAGCCGGGCCCGACGGACGCCATCCCGCGCTGGAGAATGTGCTCGAGAACTGCGAGACGGCGGCCTACCATGTCTCGGACGCCATCGGCATCCGCTACTTCACCCTGACCTCCGAGTCCCTCCGCTCCGTCGGAGCCTGACCATGCTGCTGCACGTCACCCACGAAACACGCTACGCCTACACGCCGCCGGTCGAGACCGCGCAGCATCTCGCGCACCTGAAGCCGCTGGCAACCGGCTCGCAGCGGCTGGTGAGCCACGCCCTCGCGATCAGCCCCAAGCCCGCGCAGCGCGGCGAGTCGCCCGATGTCTACGGCAACGCGCGCGCCTTCTTCGCGCTCGATTCGACGCACGAGGAACTGGTGGTCACGGCCGAGAGCGTGGTCGAGACCGGGGTGCCGGCGCTGTCGCCGGCGGCGTCGCTCACACTGCCCTGGGAGGAGGTGCGCGAGCGCTTCCGCTACGCCAAGGACCTGCCCTTCGATCCGGCCTCCGAATTCGTCTTCGCTTCGCGCTACGTGCCGCGGCACGATGAGTTCGCCGCCTACGCGCGACCCAGCTTCGCGCCCGGCCGACCGGTGTTCGACGCGGCGATGGACCTCACGCTGCGCATGTACCACGACTTCGTCTACGACACCGAGAGCACCGAGATCAGCACGCCGGCGATCGAGGCGCTGGCGCAGCGCCACGGCGTGTGCCAGGACTTCGCCCACATCATGATCGCCTGCTTCCGCACGCTGGGCCTGCCGGCGCGCTACGTCAGCGGCTATCTGCTGACGCAGCCGCCGCCCGGGCGCCCGCGGCTGGTCGGCGCCGATGCCTCGCATGCCTGGGTCTCGGTCTACCTGCCCGGCGACGACGGGCCCGGCGACTGGGCCGAGTTCGACCCGACCAACGGGCGCCAGCCCGGCGAGGACTACGTGGTGCTGGCCATCGGCCGCGACTATTCCGACGTCTCGCCGATGCGCGGCGTGCTGCACGGCGGCGCGCGCCACACGCTCGACGTCAGCGTCACTGTGCGGCCGCTCGAAGAGCTGCGGGCCGAGGCGCGGCAAGCGGCGCAATCGGCGCAATCGGCGCAGTCACAAATGCCGACTCAGACGCAATCACAATCGCAATCCCAACAAGACGAGGACCCTCTATGAGCGTTTACGACAAACTTTCCATCCTCGGCATCACGCTGCCGCCGGTGTCGGCTCCTGCCGCCGCCTATGTGCCCTATGTGCAGACCGGCAAGCTGGTGTTCCTCTCCGGCCATATCGCCAAGAAAGACGGCAAGCCCTGGGTCGGCCAGCTCGGCGCCACGCTCGGCACCGACGAAGGCAAGCAGGCCGCGCGCGCGATCGCGATCGACCTGCTCGGCACGCTGCAGGCCGCGGTCGGCGACCTGAACAAGGTCAAGCGCATCGTCAAGGTGATGAGCCTGGTCAACTCGGTCGGCACTTTCACCGAGCAGCATCTCGTCACCAACGGCGCCAGCGATTTCTTCGCCGAGGTCTTCGGCCCCGAGAAGGGCGCGCATGCGCGCAGCGCCTTCGGCGTGGCGCAGGTTCCCTTGGGTGCCTGCGTCGAAATCGAACTGATCGCCGAAGTCGAATAGTTGGACGACACCGATCGCCATTTGCTGAGCCTGCTGCAGGCCAATGCCCGCGAGCCCGCTGCCGAGCTCGCGCGCAAGCTCAAGGTGGCGCGCACGACGGTGGTGGCGCGCATCGCGCGGCTGGAACGCGAGGGCGTGATCGGCGGTTACGGCGTGCGCCTCGGGCAGCGGCTCGAACATGCCGCGGTGCGGGCCTACTGCGGCCTCAGCGTGGCGCCGAAGTCGGCCACCGCCGTGGTCCGTGCGCTCGAGCGGCTGCCGGAGGTCGAGGAGCTCTCGGCCGTCAGCGGCCAGTACGACTACATGCTGGCCCTGCGCTGCGAAACCAACGAGCAGCTCGACGCCCTGCTCGACCGCATCGGGCTGATCGAGGGCATCCAGCACACCCACACCTCGGTGGTGTTGAGCCGCAAGGTCGATCGCCGCAGCGCGGTGCCGTCAAGCGGCTGAGCGCGCCTGCGGCCGCTGCCCACGGCCCAGCGTGCCGACGACGGCGGTGGCCACGAGCACCAGCGCGGCGCTCAAGAGCATGGTGCTCGAGATGCCATGGTTGTCGACCACGAGGCCGCCGACCAGCGCGCCCGACGCGATGGCGACCTGGAACCCGCTCACGAGCAACGCCTGCCCGGCCTCCTGCGCATCGGGCACGGCTTCCATCATCCAGCCGGTCAGCGAGACCGGAATCAGGCCGAAGGCCAGGCCCCAGACGACCACCACCGCCGCGCCGGCCACGATCCCGCTGCCGGCCACGGTCGACAGCAACAGCGCCGCCGCGAGCAGCACCGTCGCCAAGAGCGTGGTGCCGCGCACGCTGCGCGCCACCAGGCTGCCGCCGACGAAGGTGCCGATGAAGCCGGTCGCGCCATAGACCAGCAGCAGCGTCGTCACCGCGCCCGGCGCCAGCCCGAAGGTCTGCTGCAGGAGCGGCGTCAGGTAGGTATAGGCCGCGAAATGCCCGGCGATGAGGAACAGCACCGCCAGCAGCCCGACCTGCGCCATGCGCCGCGTGAGCGGCGTCAGCAGGTCGCGCGGGCGAATCGCGCGTGCCGGCGGCATGGCCGGCAGCAGCCAGATCTGCGCCGCCAGCACGACGGCCGCGAGCAGCCCGGTCACCGCGAAGGCCGCACGCCAGCCGGCGAAGTTGCTGATGAAGGCGCCGGCCGGCACGCCGAACACCGTCGCCGCCGAGACGCCCGCCAACACGAGCGACATGGCGCGCGCCTTCGACATGTCCGGCACCAGTTGCGTGGCGGCGCCCGGCGCGAAGGTCCAGAAGCCGCCGATGCACAGGCCGAGCAGGAAGCGCGCCACCAGCATGGTCGCGAAGTTGGGCGCGAAGGCGGCCAGCAGGTTCGACGCGACCAACAGACCGGAGAGCGCGATCATCACGGTACGGCGGTCGAGGCGGCCGGAGGCGACGATCAACGCCGGCCCGGCGAAGGCGGCCAGCACGCCCGGCATCGTGACCATCAGGCCTGCCGTGCCGTCGCTGACGTTGAGGCCGGCGGCGATGTCGGTCAGCAAGCCGATCGGCAGGAATTCCGTCGTCACCATCGAGAAGGTTCCGATGGCGATAGAGCCGACCGCGAGCCAGGCGGAGCGCGGGGTTTCGGTGGTTTCAGAAACAGAGGGCAGCGCATCGGCGCATGAGGTGCAGGGTGCATTCATGGGTGGAGAAGCCTTGGAAGGGAGCCCCGGCGAAGCGTGCCGCGGCTTGTTGCAGTGCGAGGTCTGAGTTTGAAGCCGCATCGGCAGCGCAGAAGCCACCCGGCGGAAGCTCACCGTTTCCTCTTCACCAACAATCGACCCGGCCTCTACGTCTGCTTTGCGGCGTTGCTCCGCGCGCGCCTGCCGGCATGAAGCGCCCGATGAGCGACCGCAGGCGCCTGCGACGCGCCGGCCTTGGTGTCGCCCAGCGCCGCATAGCAGTTGGCGACACGCGTGGACAGGAAGGCTTCGAGCGAGACCTGCTCCTGCCCCACGAAGCCCTGCGCCGGCAGTCGGCCGGCGTGCAGCAGTTCGAACACACCGACCACGCCGGCGGCCGTGGCGAGCTCGATCGCGGTGCGGTCCACGCCGCGCAGCCGGCCGCCGTCGATGCAGGCCAAGCGGGTCTGCTGCTCGAAGCGTCCGCCCCGCTCGCCCGATGCCGACGCGAACACGATGACCGTGTCCTCGCGGCTGTGGGGCACGGCATGCTCCAGCACCTCGCGCAGCAGGTCGCGGCGCTCGACCAGGCGCAGGTCGTGCAGCAGGAAATCCATCGCATCGCGGTGGCCGGGGTAGCGAAGGGACTTGTAGTCGAGGTTGCGCACGCGGCCCGCCAGCGTCTCGCCGAGCGTGCCCAGCCCGCCCGAGGTGTTGAAGGCCTCGAAGGCCTCGCCATCGAGCACCAGGGTCTCGTGCCCTTCCAGCGGCTGCAGCGACACGGGCCGGCCCTGCACCACGGCCGCGCACGGGTTGCAGTACTCGTTGATCAGGCCGTCGATGCTCCAGGTGAAGTTGTAGCGCAGCCGGTTGGTGGCGTGGCGCGTCAGCGCCCCGACGCGCAGATGCAGGTCGTACAGCGTGTCGAAACGGCCGGCCAGCTGCATGCCCAACATGCCGATCACGCCCGGCGCCAGCCCGCACTGCGGCATCAGCACCGTGGATGCGCCCTCGGCCAGCGCACGGATGGCTGCGGTGGCCGCCACGTCCTCCGTCAGGTCGAAGTAGTGCACGCCCTGCGCCCGCGCCGCCGTGGCCACACGGGCCGCGAGATAGAAGGGCAAGGCATTGATCACCACCTGGTGCCCCGCCAGCACGGCTGCCAGCGCCGCGCCCTCCTCCACGTCCAGCGTGACGCGCTCGACCAGCCGGTCGCCGGGCTCGGCATGGGCATGCGTGCGGTCCGCGAGCGTGACCGGCAGGTGGTGGTGCTCGGCCACCATGTCGGCCACCGTGCTGCCGACCTTGCCGGCGCCCAGCACCAGGACCTTGCGGATGTCTTGCGGGCTCATCGTGCACCTCCTCATCGTTTGGATGAGGACACTGTAGGAGCGAGGGCTGGCAGCCGGAAGCCGCCAATGCGACGCGAACACACGCGTTTCCGGTGGAACGACGCCCCGGACGATCGAATCGTCAGGCCGGGCCCGACGACCCCCGCACCACCAGCTCGCCCGGCAGCAGCAGTTGCCGCGGCGGGCCTTCGAGACCCCGCAGGCGTTCGATCAAACAGGTCGCCGCAGCGCGCCCGATCGCATCGGTGGGCTGCGCGATGGCGCTGAGGCCCGGCCCGATCAAGGGCGCCCATTCCGGATCGTCGAAGCCCACGAAACCGAGCTCCTCGCCGAAGCGCCAGCCCAGGCGCGCCATCGCCGAGGCCACGCGCAAGGTCACGACCGCGTTACCGGCCAGCACGGCGGCGCGCCGCCCGCGCTTGGCGCGCTTGTGCAGGGCGCGCAGCGCGGCGTCGAGCGCTTCGCCGTCGTCGCCGGTGCTCTCGAACACTTCCCCCGCGACGCGCGGTTCGTGGGCCGCGATGCAGTCGCCGAAGGCGGCGGCGCGTTCGCGCCGCGAGCTCACGCCCTTTTGCGGCTCGGTGATGTAGAGCAGCTCGCTGTATCCGCCCTCGACCAGATGGCCGCAGGCGGCCTGCATCGCCGCCGGGTTGTCCAGCGACACGAAGTCGGCGTGCATGCCGTCATGGCGGCGGTCCACCAGCACCGCGGGCTTGCCGTGCAGCGCGTCGGCATCGACCAGCCCTGCGCCGTGTCCCAGCGTGTTGAGGATGAAGCCGTCCACCTGGTAGCCGGCGAGCGCATCGATGGCTTCGCGTTCGCGGCCGATGTCGTTGCCGAGATTGAACAGCATCACCAGGTAGCCGGCGTCCTGGCAGGCCTTCTCGGCGCCGCGCAGCACCGCCACCGAGTAGGGGTTCGTGATGTCGGCCACGATGAGGCCGATCAGGCGCGAGCGGCCGTGGCTCAGCGCCTGCGCCATCGGGCTCGGCGTGTAGGCCAGCTGCGCGACCGCGGCCTCGACGCGCGCCGCGATGTCGGGGCTCAGCAGCCGTTCGCGGTGGTTGAGAAAGCGCGAGACGGTGGCCTTGGAGACGCCCGCCGTCTTGGCGACGTCCGCAATCGTTGCTTTGGCCGGGCGCTGCATGGGCGATCGCGCGTTCAAGCAAAGGCCGTGTCGTAGACCGCCGCCGGCCGCTCGCCCGCCAGCGCCTGCAGCAGGTTGGTGGTGGCCAGCTCGGCCATCGCATGCCGCGTCTCGTGCGTGGCCGAGCCGATGTGCGGCAGCGGCGTCACGCGCGGATGCGTGCGCAACGGCGAATCCATGGGCAGAGGCTCGGTCCCGAACACGTCGAGGCCGGCGGCCCGCAATGTGCCCTGGTCGAGCGCGGCGAGCAGCGCGTGTTCCTGCACGGTGGCGCCGCGGCCGCCGTTGATGAAGATGGCGCCCGGCTTCATGAGGCCGAACATGCGCTCGTCGACCATGCCGCGCGTGCTGTCGGACAGCGGCAGCATCGCGACCACGAAGTCGGCGCGTGCCAGCAGTTCATCGAGCGGCGTGTGCATCGCGCGTGCCACCAGCTCGGGCGACTGCACGGCCAGATCGACCGGGCGCCTCGCGTGATAGAGCACCGGCATGCCGAAGCCCAGGGCGGCACGGCGCGCGATGGCCTGGCCGATGCGGCCGAAGCCCAGCAGGCCCAGCGTCTTGCCGTGCACATCGAAGCCGAACAGGTCCTCGCCGATGTTCCCGGCCCAGCGGCCTTCGCGCACAAGGTTGGCGAGCTCCACCACGCGGCGGCTGGTCGCCATCAGGAGCGCGAACACGGTGTCGGCCACCGTCTCGTCGAGCACGCCGGGCGTGTGGCACAGCATGATGCCGTGCGCATGCAGGGCGGCCAGCGCGTAGTTGTCGACCCCGACCGAGACGCTGGAGATCACTTCGAGCCTGGGCGCGCGCTCGAGCAGCGCGTCGTCCACCGGGTAGCTCGAACCGATCAGGCCCCGGGCCAGCGGCAGCGCGGCCTCGAAGGCCTCGCGCTCGGCGGCGATGCGCGGGTTGGCGACCGTGACCTCGTGCACCGCCTGCAGACGGGCGAGCTGGTCGTCGGGCAGTTCGCGAAAGACCAGGATCTTCTTGCGCATCACAACCTCGCTTCGTTCAATTGCGCCCGCGTCGGCAGGCCTTCGGTGTCGCCCAGCACCTGCACGGCACGGGCGCCGATCCAGGCGGCGCGCCGCACCGCCTCGGGCACCGTCCTGCCCTCCAGCAGCGCGCTGATCACGCCGACTGCGAAGCCGTCGCCAGCGCCCACGGTATCGATCACCTGCGCCACCGGAAAGCCGTCGACGCGCCCGGTGCCGGCCGCATCGCCGTCATAGTAGGCGCCCTCGGCGCCGAGCTTGACCACCACCAGCTTCGCGCCGCGCTGCCGGTAGAAATGCGCCACGCCTTCGGGCGTGCTTTCGCCGGTGAGCAGAAAGCCTTCTTCCATGCCGGGCAGCACCCAGTCGGCGCGGGCCGCGAGGTCGTTGATCGAGCGCCGCATCACATCGGTCGACGCCCACAGCGTGGGCCGCAGGTTCGGGTCGAAGGAGATCGTGCGGCCGGCCGCGCGCATCACCTCCATGCTCTTGATCGCGGCCTGCAGGCTGGTGTTGGAGATGGCCGCGAACACGCCGGTCGCATGCAGATGCCGTGCCGAGCGCAGCCAAGCCTCGTCGACATCGGCCGGGCTCATGTGGCTCGCGGCCGAGCCCTTGCGGTGGTATTCCACCGGCGGGTCGCTGCCGTCGGTCACGCGGCCCTTGAACTGGATGCCGGTGCGCTGCGTCGGGTCGCTGATCACGTGCGAGCAATCGATGCCTTCGCCCTGCATGGCGGCGAGCAGCGCGCGGCCCATCGTATCGGTGCCGAGCCGGCTGGCCCAGCCGACCTTGAAGCCCAAACGCGCGAGGCCGATCGCCACATTGGTTTCGGCACCGGCCGTTCGCTTGTGGAAGGCGGTGGCGTTCTCGATCGGGCCGGGCTGGTCGGCCACCAGCAAGAGCATGGCCTCGCCGAAGAGCGCGACATCGAAGGCAGGGTTTGTCATGTTCGCAATGCTCGGATATGCGCGACCTGGTCGCGCGATGGTGCATCCCGCGCTGGGGACAAGACGTCGGTGCGAGGGAACGAAGTGTATGAAACCGGTTTCATGCCCACATCCGGGATTTCCCCTAGTCGGCCTTCTGCCTACACTCGCACGATGCTGACCCCCACTCTGCCGCACGCCGCGCCACAAGGCGAAAGTGCGGTCGCCGCGCCCACCGTGCGCCATCTGCGCCAGGCCCTGTTGTGGCCCCTGCGGCTGATGCCGACGACGCAGCCGCGCCACGCGCAGCGCAGCCCCTGGGACGTGCTGCGCGAGCTCGGCGATGCCTCTCCCTGGCGCGAGCAGATCGACGAGTACACGGGCGACAGCGAGCGCTTCCACGAGCGCCACTACAACGAGTTCGTGAGCTTCCTGCCGTATGTGCAGCGCTTCCTCTACGGCGAAGGCCGCGCACGGCGCCAGCCTGGAGGCCCCGACGGCGGCGACTCGCCGATGCGCATCTTCCGCCGGCGCGACATCGCCGCCGTGCGCGTGGTGCCCCGCCCTGGCGATGCGCCCGTCGTGCTGCAGGTCGTGCACGTCGACCTCTATTTCTTCTACGACGTCGACGTGGTGCTGCTGAACATGGAAGTCGGCACCGACGACCTGAGCCTGCCGCTGGCGCAGGAGATCCTCTACCGCTTCGGTCGCGCCTATCCAGGCGGCTGGGATGCCCAGGGCGCCGCACTGCATTGCATGCACAGTGTCGAATGGCTGGGCCGCGACGGCAGCGTGCTTTCGAGTTCGGACGTGCAGAACCGCGAGGCCTTTCTCTCGCACGTCGCCGAGCACCGCGCGCCGCGCATTGCCGCGCACTGGGCCTGGCTGATGCAGCCGCTGGTGAGCGACCATTCGGAGCAGCCGGGCGAGCTGCGCTTCCGCCAGCTCGAGTACTACCGCATGCCGGTGATGGCGTACCTCTCGCTCGACGACCCGCGCCGTCTCACGCGCAACGACTTCGTCCGCCTGGCCCTGGTCACGGGCGCGGCCGAGCCGGCGGTCGGCGGCGCCGGGCCGCTGCCCTACGCCGAAGCACACGTGGCCGACTTCGAGCAGAAGTATTGCTACGACCGCTTCTGGGTCGATGCCGGCGCCGCGCCCAACACGCGCTACATGTGCAACGGCCGCGCGCTCATCGTGGTCGGCGACGCGCGCTCCGAGTTCTTCTGCTGCCGCGACCGCGGCGTGCTGGCTCAGTTCCGCCACCAGCACTTCCTGCTGTTCCTGATCGCGCATTTCCAGAAGGCCGCGTTGCAGATGTTCTCCGATCGCCTGGTCGAGGCGCTGCGTATGCTCGACATACACGACGTGGCCAGCGTCAAGCGTTTCAAGCGCGCGATCCGCAGGAGCTTCGAGGGCTTTCTTCGCTTCACGCACCGCTACTGGTTCCACGAGATCTCCGAGCAGGCGCAAGTGCGCGCGCTGTCGCACCTGTGCACCACGCACCTCGGGCTCGATCCGCTCTACGAGGAGGTCAAGGTGCGCATCGCCGACATGAACACGTACCTCGACGCCGACAGCCTGCGCCGCCAGGCCAACACCGTGGTGCGGCTCACGGTGGTCACGCTGTTCGGCCTGATCGGCACCATCACCACCGGCTTCCTCGGCATGAACCTGCTGGCCGAGGCCGAGGCGCCGCTCGCGCGCAAGCTGGTGTGGTTCGCCGTGGTGGGCGTGCTGACCACCTGCCTCACGGTCTACACCATGGTCAAGTCGAAGCGGCTCTCGGACTTTCTGGATGCGCTCTCGGACGAGCGCCATACCTTGCGCACCAAGCTGGCAGTGCTGATGCGGGTCTGGCGACCGGGCTCTGACTGAGGGGCGTCGTGTCCGACCACGTCATCACCTTCAACGCCGGCTCCTCGTCGGTCAAGTTCGCGCTGTTCTCGGTCGACGCAGGCGGGGTTGCGCAGCGGGCCGCCACGGGCCAGGTCGACGGGCTCGGCGCCGACGCGCACTTCGAGGCGCAGGCCGCGGACGGACGCATCCTGCACGACGGCCACCTGCTGGCCGGCGCGCTTCGCGGGCACCGCGACGCATTCCACGCGATCCTGGCGTTGATGGGCGCCGCATTTCCGCAGCTGCGGCTGGCCGCGATCGGCCACCGCGTCGTTCACGGCGCGATGCGCTTCAGCGCATCGACCGCGGTCGACGACGCGGTGCTCGCGCAGCTGCGCGCCCTGGTGCCGCTCGCCCCGCTGCACCTGCCGAACAACATCGCCGGCATCGAGGCCGCGCGCAGCGCGTTCCCCGACGTGCCGCAGGTGGCCTGCTTCGACACCGCCTTCCACAGCGGCCATGATTTTCTGCGCGAAGCCTACGCGCTGCCGCGCAGCCACTACGACGCAGGCATCCGGCGCTACGGCTTCCACGGCCTCTCGTACGAGTACATCGCGCAGCGCCTTGCCGAGCTGTCGCCGCGCGAAGCGGCGGGGCGCGTGATCGTCGCCCACCTCGGCAACGGCGCATCGATGTGCGCCTTGCGCGCCGGCCGCTCGATCGACACGACGATGGGCTACAGCGCGCTCGACGGGCTGCCCATGGGAACGCGCTGCGGGGCGATCGATCCGGGCGTGCTGCTGTACCTGCTCGACACGGAGGGCTACGACGCGGCGCGGCTCTCCGATCTGCTCTACAAGGAGTCGGGGCTCAAGGGCCTGTCGGGGATCTCGCACGACATGCGCGAGCTGGAGGCCTCCGGCGATCCGCGCGCGGACGAGGCCATCGCGTACTTCTGCGCCCGCGTCCGCCGCGAGGCCGGCGCGCTCGCAGCATCGCTCGGCGGCCTCGACGCCTTCGTCTTCACCGGCGGCATCGGAGAGCATTCGGCACGCGTGCGTGCGGCCGTGCTGGCCGAACTGGGCTGGCTCGGCATCGCGTTCGACGACGCGGACGCCCTCGCCCAGTGCGAAGAGCGCGGCGACCGCGTGATCTCCGCGCTCGGCTCGACGGTGAGCGCCTGGGTCATCGCGACCGACGAGGAAGCGACGATCGCGCGCCACGCGCTGCGCATCGCCCGCGCGTGCGCGCCTAGGTGACGGGCGCGATCACCGCTTCGATCGCATCGCGCCATACGGCAGCCAGCTTGCCGTAGCCCTTCGAATTGGGGTGGATCTCGTTCAGCCAATCGTTGCTGTCGCCCTCGCTGTCCGCATCGGCGGGCGTCAGCGTGGTGCCCAGCGTGTCGATCACATGCACGTTGGCGAGGGCCAGCGTGCGCACGACGCCGGCCAGCCGGTCGATCAGGTGCTTCGCGAGCGCCAGATGCATCGATGGCGGAATGCCGTGCGCCACCAGCGCCGGCAGCAGCCAGGGGCCCCTGCCCGGCGCTGCCGCCGCGTTGCGCGGCGTCGGGTACTCGTAGGTGTGAACGAAGATCGGCGTGGCGCTGTTGAGCGCACTGTTCGCGGCCAGGCGCGACACCATGCCGAAGTTCTCGCGCAGGTAGCGCTCGAACATCAGCCATGCCTCGGGATGAATGCAGTCCGCGGGCGAAGCCGGATCGCTGCCCGGCGGCAGCTTGCGCAGCAGCTGCTGGTCGACCCGCTTGGCGCTGACCGCATCGATCAGGTCGTTGCCGCCGCCGCTCAGCAGGATGGCATCGAACTCCCAGGCCCGCAGGCCCTGCGGACCGCCGTCGATCAAGGTGGCGAAGGCCGGGTCGCGCCACCAGTCGACCATGCGGGCCAGCGTATCGCTCGGACGCGCAGTGCTGGTCACCAGCGTGCTGCGCCCGAGGGCCAGCCGATTCAGCAGGTTGTTGCCGAAGAGCGAGCCGAAGGAGAACCACGAGTCGCCTTCGGCCAGCATGTGCCAGCCGAAATCCGAGGGACTGACGCTGTGTTCGTCGAAGCCGAGCTGCTCGGGGCGAATGCATCGGACGGGCTTGCCGGATGTGGCCATGGGTTCGACTCCTTCTGCGCTCGCGACGGGATCGATCAGCCCGCGGACGCGTCCTTGCTCCGCGGCAGCCACACCTCGATCGCGCCGGGCGCCGCCTTGATCGAGCGCGGCAGCAGCTTGATGACCCAGGGCTGGCCGGTCGGCGAGGCGGCAGTCTGGACCAGGGCCTGCGCGCAGGCGCGCGCCGTTTCGTCGCGGATGATCACGCTGGGCTCGGGATGCCCGGTGGGCGGCGAGCGTCCGGCGCGGCGCGAGGTGCTGAGCACGTCCTCGATCGGCGGCACCGAAGCGCCGAGCGCGCGCCAGGGTCCGCGCCACGAGCGGGCCTTGTCGCGCAGCGAGGAACCGTAGGTCTGGATATAGACCACGGTGTCGTTGCACACGCCGGGCGGCGGCGCCGCGACTGCGGCGGGCGCGGCAGGCGTGCCGTTCGCCGGCGCTTCGCCGTTCTGGGCGGGCCGCGGCATGTAAGGCGGCTGCGCGCCCTGCGCGGCCGGCGGTGGCGCGGCGGCGATCTGCACGTCGGGCGGCCCGGCGATCCGATCGCGCAGCCACACCACCACCGGCCAAGGCTCGGGCAAGGTGCCACTGCAGTTCTGCTTGGAACCCGTCTGCCCGGAGTAGTCGCGCGCCCAGTAGCGCGGCGCGCAGGCCGGCGCCTGCGCCGGCTGCAGGCAATCGATGCCGTTGCCCGGGTCAAGCAAGCGCGCGCAGGCCGGCGTGCGCTGTTCGGATGCTTCATTGGTGCAGGCCTGCTTGGCATCGTCGACGATGCGCACCGAGAGCCGGAACTTCGCCATGAAGTTCTCACTGCCGTCGCGGCACAGCAGGTCGCCGGTGCGCAGCAGCTCGGCGGCCAGCAGCGCCGGCGCTTCGCTGCTCGTCGGGGTGCCGGCGCGCAGGCGGGCCCAGAGCTCGGTGAGGTCCTTGAACGCGCTGTTCTCGGCCTTCTGCGTCTCGGCGCGCTGCACGCGCCAGCTGTCGATGCCTTGCCAGGCCGCGACGCCGAAGGTGGCGGCAGTGCCGAGCCCGACCGAAGCCGTCATCGCGCCGGCCCTCATCACGCGGGCCTGCAGCCGGCTCATTGCGCCAACCGTGGTCGCGGCGGCGCCGTCCTTGTCGTCGGCATCGGCTTCGACCGCACGCGCGGCCGGTTGCACCTGCCCGTCGTCGGGAACGAAGAGCCCGGGCGCGCCCATCGCCACCTGGTCGAGCATCTCGCCTTCAAGGCGCGAACCGATCTCGGCGCCGAGCCGGAAGTAGCTTTCCCATTGGGCCTCGTCGAAGAACTGGTCGGTGGTCGGCTGCTGCGGAAAGAGCGGATTGGAGGCCTTGAAATTCACCAGGTCGACCGGGAGCGCCGCCGAGACATTGGGCTTGACCAGCACGATCTGCCCCGTCGCGCCGCTCGCATAGCGCACCTGCGCCAGCGCCAGGCAGGCCTGGCTGTGCGGCGAGGCGAGATCGTTGAGCGAACCGAAGGCGCCCAGGTGCACCCAGTCGGCGCCGGGCCGCGGCTTCATGAAGGTGATCTCGGCGTTGAGGTCGATGCGGGCGCGGCGGATCAGCACCTCGAGATCGCAAAAGCGGTACTCGGGATCGGCGCCGCAGTCGGCAATCACGATCAGCGAGGCCTGCTGGCGCAGCAGCGCGTAGGCGCCGGTGTTCTCGAAATGGCCGCCGTCGCTCAGGTACCAGTTGGCCGAGCTGCTGCCGGGAAAGGCGCCGAAGCATTCGAGCAGCATGAAGCGCGTCTTCATCAGGAGCGGGCTGGCATGCACGGCGGCGCCGCGCTGCACGATGCCGGCCTCGGCGCTGTTCCACCAGTAGCCGAGCCTGAGGCCCGCGAACACCGACAGCGCCGCGATGCCGCGCTTGGTGAGCCGGCCGAGGCCGGGCGCGAAGGCCGCGCCCGAGATCGCAGTCCATGCGCCGAGCGTGAGCGCGCCGTCGCCGTGCGCCTGCGCCCAGTTGGCGCCGCCGGCCTGCATCCAGCCCAGCGGGCCGATCGTGAGCGGCTGGCTCTTGCGGTCGCGGTTGAACAGGCGCTGCTTGGGGTCGTGCGTCTGGTTGATGCAGACGTTGGCCAGATGCACCGGCCCGCCATGCAGATGCGGCGCATAGCGCAGCTGCGAAATGTCGTCGCGCGCGTCGACCTCGCCGACCGGCACCCGCGGCGGCTCGAGGCCCGAGACCGCGTCCGTCGGGCTGGCGCCCAGGCGCTTGGCGTTGGCGGCGCCGAGGTAGCCGCGCACGATGCGCGCCTTGTAGAACATGTGCAGCGAGGAGACGTTGAGAAAGCCGAAGTTGCGCCCGGTGACCAGCGCATAGCTGCCGACGATGACGGCGATGGTGCCGAGCCAGACCCAGCCGCGCGAGAAGTCCAGCCCCTCGGGCGTGAACACCGGCAGCAGCGCCACCGAATAGACCACGCCGACCCACCACGCCGCCAGGCAGAAGGCCAGCAGCAGGCCGAACAGGCTGGCGAGCGTCAGCATCAGCGTCTTGCCGATGCCGGGCGCCTGGCGTTTCTGCGACAGCAGCATCGGCAGCACGCCGCGCAGCGCCGCGGCCACGATCAGCAGCGCCGCGCCGTAGGAAGCGCGCTCGCGCTGCGTTTCGGCCGCGAGCCACCAGGCGCTGCGGTCGAGCAGGCCCAGCATCACGATCAGCAAGGCCGTGTTGATCACCGCGGCGAGCGCCTCCGTCAGCTCGTTGCGCAGCTGCGCCGGCGTGCGCTTGCTGCCGCGCCACAGCACCCAGAGCAGCGCAACGACCCAGCACAGCGCGAAGGCCACGAAGGCGGGCGCCAGCCAGAGCGGCCCGCTGTAGTGCCGCACCAGGCGCGGCCCGATCCAGCATGCGCCGGCGCCGAGCGCGCACCACATCGCCACCTGCAGCAGCATCGACGAGGTGGACGGCTTGTCGCGCACCGACCAGTAGGCGCAGGCCAGCATCACAGACGCAATGAAGGGCCCGACCAGCGTGAACCACAGCGTGGGCCACTGCGTCGACCATTGCACCAGCAGGCGCACCGACTGCACGCTTGCGAGATCGGTCACGCCGGCCTGCGCCTCCGAGGGCAGGCTGTTGAGGTCCACGGCGCGGAACACCGCGTCCCACAGCAGCAGGTTGATGGCGGCCAGCACCATGCCGATCAGCCCGGCGGCAATCGCGATCTCGATGTGCGTGCCCAGCAGGTTGCGCAGATAGAGCGCGCTGGCGAACAGCGTGTCGCGCAGCCCGCCCGGGATGAGGTAGCGGCCGTTGCTGCGCAGCCACCAGCCGAAGCGCGCGCGGTCGACATCGCCCATCGCGCGCTCGATGTCGCGCACCTCTTCGACCGATTTCGCTTCGGTGCAGAGCCGGCCGAAGGTGGCACCGATGTAGCCGCCGCCCGAGACGGTCGAGATCAGGTCGAACTTGAGCAGTTGCCGGCGCGCGGCCAGCGCCTTCATCAGACCGAGGCAGAAGGTGGCGCTGCGGATGCCGCCGCCCGACAGCGCGAGGCCCCAGGGCCTGCGGCCGTCGTCGACGCCCGCCAGCGCCTTGCGGCGCGTTGCCACCAGCTCTTGGATGGTGTCGTCCATGCGGCTCCTCGTCGTTCCGCGTGGAATATTTCACGCTTGGCGAGGGGTATCAATGCCGCAAACGGTCTATGCCGGATGCAGGTCGAGGGCCTATTCGCACATCAATCACCCCCGCGTGAGGCCCCACAGAGGGCCCAATCTAGGCGCCAAGCGGAACTGGGTTGCACACCCAGTGAGCATTGGCAACGACGAGTGGGCCCTCTGTGGGGCCTCACCCGAAGGGCCGGGGCGGCAAGAGGCGCATGGCGTCGTTGCGGTCCTTGCCCAGGCGGCCAGCCTGGGCTGCGGCCCGCGCCTAGCCCTGCACCCCTTGCCGCCCCGGCGCGGGGGTGATTGATGTGCGAATAGGCCCTAGTTAAGCTCGCGCGATGACCGCCGACCTCATCGTCAAAAGCCTCTTCCTGACCGCCGCCTTCGGCCTGATCGCCGGCTGCGCCAGCAGCACCAGCGCCTGCGAGAGCCCGTACGGCGCCTCGCCGCAGTTCAAGGGCTGCGTCTTCGAGAACATGCCGAATCCGCAAGCCCTGCCCTCCCAGGGCTCCTGGAAGATCTGGTCGCGCTTCCTCACGGCCAGCAAGAACGGCACCGTGCCGGTGGACCCGATTCCCGTGCGCAGCCTCAGCACTGCGCAGCTCGATGCCCTGGATCCGCAGGGCAACCATGTGATCCGCCTCGGCCACTCCTCCCACCTGCTCAAGCTGCGCGGCAAGTACTGGCTGATCGACCCGGTGTTCAGCGAACGCAGTTCGCCCTTCCAGTGGATCGGACCGAAGCGCTTCCACCAGCCGCCGCTCACGCTCGAGCAACTGCCGCCGATCGAAGGTCTGATCCTCTCGCACGACCACTACGACCACCTCGACGTGGCGACCATCGAGTACCTGGCGCAGCGCGTGCAGCGCTATTTCGTGCCCCTGGGCGTGCGGGCCCGCGTGCTCGAGATGGGCGTGCCGGCCGAGCGCGTGGCCGAGTTCGACTGGTGGCAGGCGGCGGAGCACGACGGCATCGGCCTCACGGCGACGCCGGCGCAGCATTTCTCGGGCCGCACGCTGAACGACCGCAACAAGACGCTGTGGGTCTCCTGGGTCATCCAGAGCGGCGGTGAGCGCATCTTCTACAGCGGCGACTCGGGCTACTTCCAGGGCTTCAGGCAGATCGGCGAGCGCTTCGGCGGCTTTGACCTGGCCTTGATGGAAAACGGCGCCTACGACAGCTACTGGCCCTCGGTGCACATGACGCCCGAACAGAGCGTGCAGGCCTTCGAAGATCTGCGGGGCAAGATGCTCTACGTGGTGCACAACAGCACCTTCGACCTGGCCTTCCACACTTGGCGCGATCCGCTGGACCGCATTGCCAACCTCTCTCAGGCGAAGAAGATCGAGCTCGCAACGCCGGAGATCGGCGAGGTGCTGACGGTGGGAAGGCCGCGCGCGAATGTGCGCTGGTGGGAAGGATTGAAGTAGCGGCCGGCTTCAGCGCTGCTGCCGCCGCTCTCGCGCGCGCCGCACCTGCCGGCTCTGCCCAGCCTCCGCCGCGCGCCGTTCGCGCTCCCGGCGCGCATCGCGCCGGCGCTTGCCGAGCCAGCGCGCGAACAGGAAGCTGCAGGCGCTGGTGACGACGAGAACGAAGATGCCGACCGGTCCGAAATCCATGCGTGTCTCCGGTCTTCAGAGCACGCGCACGATGCTGGCCGGCTTGAAGCCGAGATCGGCCGCCTTGCCCTTGCGCGCGCGGCTGGCACGCGCGTTGTTGAGCGTGCGGATCTCCAGCGTCTCCTCGCGCTCCTTGCCGCCGCGGCCGATGCCTTCGATCTTCACGCTGCGCGTGTAGGCCGCGGCGCCGGCGAGCGTGTCCTTGGCGTCGAGGTCGATCAGCATGAGCCCGCGGCCGCCCTTGGGCAGCGCCTTCATCTCGAGGATCTCGAAGGTCAGGATGCGCCCGCCCGTCGAGGCGCAGGCCACGTGGGTCGCCGGCGGCATCGGCTCGGCGCCGCTCGCGCCGCCGACCAGCGAAGGCCTGCAGAGCTGCTCGCCCTCGCCCACGTCGACGAAGGCCTTGCCGCCGCGCTGGCGCGACATCATGTTCTCGACCGAGGCGATGAATCCGTAGCCGCCCGTGTTGGCGAGCAGCAGCGCCGCTCCGGGCGGTCCGGCGAAGTAGTGCGCCACGTGCGTGCCGCTGTCGAGATCGATCAGCGTCGTGACCGGCTGGCCGTCGCCGCGCCCGCCGGGCAGCGAAGCCACGGGCACGGTGTAGACACGCACGGTCTTGTCCTTGGCGGTGCCGAAGACCAGCAGCGTGTCGACCGAGCGGCACTCGAACGCACCGTAGAGCGCATCGCCGGACTTGAAACTGTATTCGGGCGCGGCCGCACCCGCGGCGCGCTCGCTGGCCCAGCCCTTCTGCGTGCGGACCCAGCCCTTCTGCGAGACGATCACCGTCACCGGCTCGTCGACCACGCGCACTTCGGCGACGGCGCGCTTCTCGGCCTGGATCAGCGTGCGGCGCGGGTCTTCGAAGCTCCTCGCATCCTGCTCGATCTCCTTCACCAGCAGGCGGCGCAGCGCTGCCGGGCTGGCGAGGATGTCCTCGAGCTTCTTCTGTTCCTCGCGCAGGCCCTTCAACTCCTGCTCGATCTTGATGGCCTCCAGCCGCGCCAGCTGGCGCAGGCGGATCTCGAGAATGTCCTCGGCCTGCCGCTCGCTCAGCTCGAAACGCGCGATCAGCGCCGCCTTCGGGTCCTCGGCCGCGCGGATGATCGCGATCACCTCGTCGATGTTGAGCAGCACCAGCTGCCGGCCCTCGAGGATGTGGATGCGGTCCTGCACCTTGCCCAGGCGATGGCGCGAGCGCTTCTCGACCGTGATCTCGCGGAAGGCGATCCACTCGTTGAGCATCTGGCGCAGCGACTTCTGCGTCGGCTTGCCGTCGATGCCGACCATCGTGAGATTGATCGGCGAAGAGCTTTCGAGCGAGGTCTGCGCCAGCAGCGTGGTGATGAACTCCTCCTGGCTGATGCGCGAGGTCTTGGGCTCGAACACCAGGCGCACGGCCGCGTCCTTGCTCGATTCGTCGCGCACCACGTCGAGCACCGAGAGCACGGCCGCCTTCAGCTGCGTCTGCTCGGCCGAGAGGGCCTTCTTGCCGGCCCGGATCTTGGGGTTGGTGAGCTCCTCGATTTCTTCCAGCACCTTCTGCGTGCTGACGCCCGGCGGCAGCTCGTTGACCACCAGCTGCCACTGGCCGCGCGCGAGGTCTTCGATCTTCCAGCGCGCGCGCACCTTGAGCGAGCCGCGGCCGGTGCGATAGGCCTCGGCGATGTCGGCCGGGCCGCTGATGATCTGCGCGCCGCCCGGATAGTCGGGGCCGGGCACCAGCGCGAACAGCTCTTCTTCGCTGAGCTTGCCGTTCGACTTGATCAGCGCCACGCAGGCGTCTGCGATCTCGCGCAGGTTGTGGCTCGGGATCTCGGTGGCCAGGCCGACCGCGATGCCGCTCGCGCCGTTGAGCAGCGTGAAAGGCAGCCGCGCCGGCAGCAGGCGCGGCTCTTCGGTCGAGCCGTCGTAGTTGGGAATGAAGTCGACCGTGCCTTCGTCGATCTCGTCGAGCAAGAGGCTGGTGATGCGCGCCAGCCGCGCCTCGGTATAGCGCATGGCCGCGGCGCCGTCGCCGTCGCGGCTGCCGAAGTTGCCCTGGCCGTCGACCAGCGGATAGCGCTGCGAGAAATCCTGCGCCATGCGCACCAGCGCGTCGTAGGCCGCCTGGTCGCTGTGCGGATGGAAGCGGCCCAGCACGTCGCCGACCACGCGCGCGCTCTTGACCGGCTTGGCGCCCACGGTGCCGTTGGCGCCGCCGAAGCCCAGGCCCATGCGCGACATCGAATAAAGAATGCGCCGCTGTACCGGCTTCTGGCCGTCGCTGACGTCGGGCAGCGCGCGGCCCTTGACCACGCTGAGCGCGTATTCGAGGTAGGCGGTCTGTGCGTAGTCGGCCAGCGTGAGGGCGTTGTCGCCTTCGTCGGCAGGGCCCAGGAGATCGAGCGGAGGTTGGGAGTCCATGAAGAAGAGAGAGAAGAAAAAGAAATCAGGCCGTCGCGCGCGAGCGCGCTCAGCCCAGTGTGAATGCTTCGTGCACCGCCGACTGCACGCTGCCGCCCAACACCGCGCCGCCGCCCGCGACGTAGATCCAGTCGCCGATCACGGCCGCGCCCACCGCATGGCGCGGCGTGGGCATGGGCGCATGGCGCTGCCAAGTGTCGGCTACCGGATCGTAGCTTTCCATCTGGCCGAAGACCTTGGCCTGGCGCGGCACGCCGCCGACCAGGAAGCCGCCCTCACCGCCCATCGCATAGAAGCGGCCGCGATAGACCACCAGACCATGGCCAGAGCGCGCGATGGGCAGCGGCGCGCGCAACTCCCAGGTGTCGCGCGCCGGCAGGTAGACGTGGTGCAGCTCGGTGTTGTATTCGAAGGTGTTGAAGCGCCCGCCGATCACGTGGATCTGCCCGTTGTGCGCGATGCAGCCCACGTGGTCGCGCGCACCCGGCAGCGGCTTGCGGGAAGACCAGCGGTCAGCCTGGGGGTCGTAGACCTCATGCCAGCCGACGCTGGCGCGTTCGGCCGCCGGCTCGGAGGCGCCGCCGATCAGGTGCAGCGCGCCGCCCTGCATCACTGCAGCCGCGGCGCCGCGCGGGCGCGGCAGCGGCGCGATGGCGGTCCAGCGATCGGCCGCGATCTCGTAGACGTAGGCGTTGGTGTCGGAGCGGCGGTTCTGTTCGATGAAGCCGCCGAGGGCATAGACGCGCCCGCCCTCGGCCGCCACCGCGACGTGGTTGGCGCCGCGCGGCAGCGGCGCGCCGTCGAGCCAGCGATCGGCGGCCGGATCGTAGATGTGGTGGTAGTCGCGGTTGACCGCGCCTTCGCCGTAGCCGCCGACCACGTGCATGGGGCCCTGCGCGGCGGTGGCCCAGGCCATCTCGCTGCGCGGGATCGGCAGGGCCGCGCGCGGCACCCAGCGGCCCGGCGCGCCGGCCGGCGCCGGGCTGACGGTGACGCGCTGCGCCTGCTGCTCGGGCGTCATGTGATGGGGCACGCCGCCTTGCAGCCTGGCGTAGGGCTCGGCCGAGGACGGGGCCACGGGCAGATGGTGCTGCGCGCGCCCCGCGCCGGCCGTGGCGGCCAGCGCGGTGGCAAGAACGAAGTTTCGGCGCTGCATCGACTTCAGGACAGGGCGGGATCGAGCCGCAGCCCCTGCGGCGGCTCGGGCAGGGACGGCATCGCGGGCGCGCCGCGCGAATCCGGCGGCATGTTGCCGCGGCCGATCGCGCCGCCGCGCGGCGGCGCGAGTTCCATGCGCACGCGCCCCGGCGCCTTGCCGCCACGTCCGGCGACCGCCTGCGGCTTGAGGTAGGCATAGAGCTGCAGCACCGTCTTCACGTAGTTCTGCGTTTCGCGGTAGTTCGGTATCTTGTTGCCGGCGCGCTGCACCGCGCCCTCGCCCGCGTTGTAGGCCGCAAGCGCGAGCTCGATGTCGCCGGGGAACATCTCGATCAGGTCGCTCAGGTAGCGCGAGCCGGCCGCGATGTTGATGCGCGGGTCGAACAGCTTCTTCTCGAGCGAGCCGCGCTTGTCGGCCTGCACGCCGTAGCGCTGCGCGGTGGCCGGCATCAATTGCATGAGGCCGAGCGCGCCCTTGGGCGACACGGCCTGCGCGTCGAAGCCCGACTCGGTGGCGATCAGGGCCTGCAGCAGTTCGTAGTCGATTGCGTGGCGCCTGGCGGCTTCGCGCAGCGCGCCCTGGGCGGGCTTGTAGCTGGGCGAAGCCTCGAACAGCGCGAGCAGGGTCTGCGAGGCGCGCGGCACCTTGCCGTCGATCCTGCCGGTGCGGCCGCGCAGAAGCGGGCCGATGCCGTCCGCCGTATCGAAGCTCTGGCCCCCGCGGAAGAACAGCTGGTAGCGCTCGTCGAGCTTCTCGGGCGCGAAATGCGCGACGCCCTTGTCGTCGACGTAGCCAAAGATGTCGGCCGCGTGCGCGAGCGGCTGCGTCATCGACAGCAGCAGGGCCAGCAGCAAGGGGAGGAAACGGCCAAGGGTGCGCATGGGGTCAGGGACGCATTTTCGGCGCGAACGCCTACCGCGTCACGCACTCAGACATCGAGCTCCACATCGTCCGCCCGCAGCTCCATCAGCTCGCGCCGCGCCGCGGCCTCGCCCTTGCCCATGAGCTTGGTGATCTCTCCCTGCGTGCCCGAGACGTCGAAGCGGCCCAGGCGCACCTGCAGCAGGCGCCGCGTGTCGGGGTTGAGCGTGGTTTCCCACAGCTGCTCGGCGCTCATTTCGCCCAGGCCCTTGAAGCGGCTGATGCTCCAGGCGCCTTCGCGCACGCCGTCCTTGCGCAGCTTGTCGAGGATGGCGACCAGTTCGCCCTCGTCGAGCGCGTAGACCTTCGAAGCCGGCTTCTTGCCGCGCGCCGGCGCGTCGACGCGGAACAGTGGCGGCTTGGCGACATACACATGGCCGGCTTCGATCAGTTTCGGAAAGTGACGGAAGAACAGCGTCAAGAGCAGCACCTGGATGTGCGAGCCGTCGACGTCGGCATCGCTCAGGATGCAGACCTTGCCGTAGCGCAGGCCCGACATGTCGGGCGTGTCCTCGGGGCCGTGCGGATCGATGCCGATCGCAACCGAAATGTCGTGGATCTCGGTGTTGGCGAACAGGCGGTCGCGCTCCACTTCCCAGGTGTTGAGCACCTTGCCGCGCAGCGGCAGGATGGCCTGGCTTTCCTTGTCGCGGCCCATCTTGGCACTGCCGCCGGCCGAATCGCCCTCGACCAAGAACACCTCGTTGTGCGCAATGTCCTTGCTCTCGCAGTCGGTCAGCTTGCCGGGCAGCACGGCGACGCCGGAGCCCTTGCGCTTCTCGACCTTCTGGCCGGCCTTCTGGCGCGTCTGCGCAGCCTTGATGGCCAGCTCGGCGAGCTTCTTGCCGTAGTCGACGTGCTGGTTGAGCCACAACTCCAGCGCGGGCCGCACGAAGCTGGACACCAAGCGCACGGCGTCGCGCGAATTGAGCCGTTCCTTGATCTGGCCCTGGAACTGCGGATCGAGCACCTTGGCCGAGAGCACGTAGGAGGCTCGCGCGAACACGTCCTCCGGCAGCAGCTTCACGCCCTTGGGCAAGAGCGAATGCAGTTCGATGAAGCTCTTGACCGCGTTGAACAGGCCGTCGCGCAGGCCGCTCTCGTGCGTGCCGCCGGCGCTGGTGGGAATGAGGTTGACGTAGCTCTCGCGCACCGGCTGGCCGTCCTCGGTGAAGGCCACGCACCACTCGGCGCCCTCGCCTTCGGCGAAGTTGTCGGCATTCTTGTCGGCATGGCCCGCGCCTTCGAACAGCGGGATCACCGGATCGCCGTTGAGCGTCTGCATCAGGTAGTCGCGCAGGCCGCCCTTGTAGAGCCACTGCTGCGTTTCCTTGGTCTTCTCGACCACCAGCGTGACGGTCACGCCCGGCATCAGCACGGCCTTGCTGCGCAGCAGGTGGGTCAGTTCGTTGATGGGAAGCTGGGGCGATTCGAAGTACTTGGCGTCCGGCCAGGCGCGCACCGTAGTGCCCTGCTTGCGCTCGCCGCCGTCGTTGGCGCGCACGACCAGCGGTTCGATCACGTCGCCGCCCGAGAACGCGAGCTGCGCTGCCTTGCCTTCGCGAAAGGACTGGACCTCGAGGCGCTTCGACAGCGCATTGGTCACCGACACGCCCACGCCGTGCAGGCCGCCCGAGAAGCTGTAGGCGCCGCCCGAGCCCTTGTCGAACTTGCCGCCCGCGTGCAGCCGGGTGAACACCAGTTCGACCACCGGCGCCTTTTCTTCGGGGTGCAGGCCAAAGGGGATGCCGCGGCCGTCGTCCTCGACGCTGACCGAGCCGTCCGTGTGCAGCGTGACCTTGATCTTCTTGCCGTAGCCGGCGAGCGCCTCGTCGGCCGCGTTGTCCAGCACTTCCTGGATGATGTGCAGCGGGTTGTCGGTGCGGGTGTACATGCCCGGACGCTGCTTGACGGGCTCGAGGCCCTTGAGAACGCGGATCGAGCCTTCCGAATAGGCCGGGGGAGTCTTGCTGAGGATCGCCATGGGGGCGGATTGTATGCGTGGCCCGGCAAAAAACCTGTATGAACATACAGAAGCCCTCTGATGCGGCTGCCGCATCAGTGCCGGCCAAAAAGATCAACAATTGCCGTCGCCGTCGTGCCATGCGGCTGCCCCCGCTTTGGATACATTGCCTGGATGAATCCCACACTCAAGCCGCTGTCGCTCAAGCAGGTCCTGTTCTGCGGCGCCATGATCGTCACCCTCTCGATGGGCATCCGCCACGGCTTCGGGCTCTGGCTGCAGCCGATCACGCAGGAACAGGGCTGGTCGCGGCAGAGCTTTTCGCTCGCGCTCGCGATCCAGAATCTGTCCTGGGGCGTGATCGGCGTCTTCGCCGGCATGCTGGCCGACAAGCTGGGCGCCTTTCGCGTGCTGGTGGCGGGCGCGGTGTTCTATGCGTTGGGCCTGGCGGGCATGGCGCTCTCGCCCACGCCGCTCATGTTCGCGCTGACGGCGGGCGTGCTGATCGGCGCCGCTCAGGCCGGCACCACCTACGCCGTGATCTATGGCGTGATCGGCCGCCAGATTCCGGTGGAGCGGCGCTCCTGGGCGATGGGCGTGGCCGCCGCGGCCGGCTCCTTCGGCCAGTTCCTCATGGTGCCGGTGGAAGGCCACCTGATCGCGGGCTTCGGCTGGCACACCGCCCTGCTGGTGCTGGCCGTCATGGTGCTGCTGATCGTGCCGCTCGCTTTCGGCCTGCGCGAGCCGCGCGTCGGCACTGCCGCCGTCGTGCACCGCGAGCAGACCATCCTGCAGGCGGTGGGCGAGGCCTTCAAGTATCCGAGCTTCGTGCTGCTGATGGCGGGCTACTTCGTCTGCGGCTTCCAGCTGGCGTTCATCGGCGTGCACATGCCGAGCTACCTGCGCGACAAGGGACTCTCGCCCGAGGTGGCCAGCTATGCGCTGGCATTGGTCGGCTTGTTCAATATCTTCGGCACCTACGTCGCGGGCTCGCTCGGGGCCCGGCTGGCCAAGCGCAAGCTGCTGGCCGCCATCTACTTCAGCCGCGCGGCGTCGATCGCGATCTTCCTGACGGCGCCGATCACGCCGCTCTCGGTGTACGTGTTCGCGAGCGTGATGGGCTTCCTGTGGCTGTCGACCGTGCCGCTCACCAGCGGCATCATCGCCCAGATCTTCGGCGTGGCGCACCTGTCGATGCTGGGCGGCTTCGTGTTCCTGAGCCACCAGGTCGGCTCCTTCCTTGGCGTCTGGCTCGGCGGCTACCTCTACGACAGCACCGGCAGCTACGGCATCGTCTGGTATCTCGCGATCGCGCTCGGCGTATTCGCTGCCTTGGTCAACCTGCCGGTCAAGGAAGGCGCGATCGCGCGCCCGCTTCCTCAACCGGCCTGAGGTCTTCCACCATGCGCCCGAGCACACGCCATCGCCTCGTGCAAGCCGGCTGGCTGGGCGCGGCCGCGCTGGTGCTGCTGGCCGTGTTCGCGCTCTACACGCGCCCCGCCTTCCTCGTGACACTGGCGGACCAGATCTGGGCCTGCTTCTGAGCCACGACCTCCCGCCCTCCCCCTGGATCGTGCGCTGGTCGCACCTGCTCGCGCCCGGCGCCGACGTGCTCGACGTGGCCTGCGGCGCGGGCCGGCACATGCGCTGGTTCGCCGAGCGCGGCCATCCGGCGACGGGCGTGGACCGGTCGCCGGAGGCCGTCGCCTCCGCAGCCGGTTTCGGCCAGGCACTGCTCGCCGACATCGAGGCGGGGCCCTGGCCCTTTGCCGGCCGGGTCTTCGGGGCGGTGATCGTCACCAACTACCTCTGGCGGCCGCGCCTGCCCGATATCGTCTCGGCGGTCGCGACCGGGGGCGTGCTGCTCTACGAAACCTTCGCCGCGGGAAACGAGTCGGTGGGCAAGCCCTCGCGCCCGGATTTCCTGCTGCAGCCCGGCGAACTGCTGATCGCCTGCGCGGGGCTGCGGATCGTGGCCTACGAGGACGGCTTCCTGCCGGCGCCGGCGCGATTCGTGCAACGGATCGCCGCCATCAGACCGGTCGGCGCGGCCCCCGGGGGGCCGCCTCTGAGTCAGTAGAATGGCTGCTTTTCGTCCACCCGACAAAGAGACCACCCTTGGAGCAACTGACAGGCAGCATCGTCGCGCTCGTCACGCCGATGCATGACGACGGCAGTGTCGACTATCCCGCCCTGCGCCGGCTGATCGACTGGCACATCGACGAAGGCACCGATTGCCTCGGCGTGGTCGGCACCACCGGCGAGTCGCCGACGGTCGACGTCGAGGAGCATTGCGAGATCATCCGCATCGCGGTCGAACAAGCCAAGGGCCGCGTGCCCGTGATGGCCGGTTGCGGCGCCAATTCGACCAAGGAAGCGATCGAGCTCGCCAGGTTCGCCAAGGGCGTAGGCGCCGATTCCCAGTTGCAGGTGGTGCCCTACTACAACAAGCCGACGCAGGAAGGCCAGTACCGGCACTTCAAGGCCATCGCCGAGGCCGTGGGCGACCTGCCCGTCGTGCTCTACAACGTGCCCGGCCGCACGGTGGCCGATATGGCGCACGACACCGTGCTGCGCCTGGCACAGGTGCCCGGCATCGTCGGCATCAAGGAAGCCACCGGCAACATCGAGCGCGCACAGTGGCTCATCCGCGACCTGCCAAAGAATTTCGCGGTCTATTCGGGCGACGATCCGACCGCCGTTGCGCTGATGCTGTGCGGCGGCCAGGGCAACATCAGCGTCACGGCCAACGTGGCGCCGCGCAAGATGCACGAGCTGTGCATGGCCGCCATCGCCGGCGACACGAAGCGCGCAATGCAGATCCAATTCGAGCTGATGCCGCTTCATCGCCATCTGTTCGTCGAACCGAATCCGATCCCCGTCAAGTGGGCCATGGCCCGGCTCGGCCTGTGCGGCGGCGCGTTGCGCCTGCCCCTGACCGAGCTCGCCGAAGCAAGCCGTCCGGTGGTCGAGTCCGCGCTGCGCGCCAGCGGCCTGCTCAAGGACTGATTCCATCCGCAGCGCCGTTCGCGAACGCCGGCAACCTTTTGCGCAGCCGGCGCTCTGACACAGCGGGACGCTGCTGCCCATCGATTGAGCTAAACATTCCACAAGGAAGACGACGTTGAAAACCATTTCGCGATTCGCACTGCTGGCCCTGATTGCCAGCCTCGCTGCCTGCTCGGTCCTCGAGAGCGACAAGATCGACTACAAGAGCGCCGGCAAGGCACCCACGCTCGAGGTGCCGCCCGATCTCACGCAGCTCTCGCGCGAAAACCGCTACGCAGTGCCCGGCGGCGCGGTCACGGCCAGCGGCTATCAGGCCGGCATTGCCAACGCGCCGAGCGTCCCCACGGCGGTCGGAAACATCGGCGACGTGCGCATGGAGCGCTCGGGTTCGCAGCGCTGGATCGTCGTCAACCGCTCGCCTGATCAGCTCTGGGAGCCGGTGCGCGACTTCTGGCAGGAAAACGGCTTCCTGCTCACCAGCGAGCAACGCAATCTCGGCATCATGGAAACCGACTGGGCCGAGAACCGCGCCAAGCTGCCGCAGGACATCATCCGCGGCACGCTCGGCAAGCTGGTCGATTCGGTGTATTCCACCGGCGAACTCGATCGCTTTCGCACCCGCCTCGAGCGCACGCCCAACGGCACCGAGATCTTCGTGAGCCACCGCGGCATGGAAGAGGTCTACAACACCGCGCGCAAGGACCAGACGGTCTGGCAGCCGCGCGCCACCGACCCCGAGCTCGAAACCGAATTCCTGCGCCGCCTGATGGTGAAGCTGGGCGTTTCGCAGGAGCAGTCGAAACTGCTCGCCGCAACCAGCGCACCGGCGCGCACTGCCAGCGTCGCCAACGTCGGCGGCCAGCCGGTGGTCCAGATCAACGAGAACTTCGAGCGGGCATGGCGCCGCGTCGGCCTAGCGCTGGACCGCACCGGCTTCACCGTCGAAGACCGCGACCGCAGCGCCGGCACCTACTTCGTGCGCTATGTGGCGCCCAACCCGGACAAGAAGGAGCCCGGCTTCTTCGGCAAGCTGTTCACCTTCGGCGGCTCGGGCAAGACCGAGGCGCCGCTCAAGTACCGCATCCTGGTCAAGGGCCAGGGCGAAGCCAGCACGGTGGCGGTACTCAATGAAAGCGGCGCGCCCGAGACCTCGGCCAACGCCCAGCGCATCGTGCAGGTCATTGCCGACGACCTGAAATGACGGTCTCCCCCGGGCTTCGCGCACGTCGCTAGAGATGCTGCGCTTCCGCAGCCTGGGCAGCGGCAGCACGGGCAATGCCACACTGGTCGAAGCGACGAGCGGCGGCCGCACGTCGAGGCTCCTGATCGATTGCGGCTTCGGGCTGCGGCAGCTCGATGCGCGGCTCGCGCGCGCGGGCCTCGCGGCCTGCGACATCGACGCGGTCTTCGTCACCCACGAGCATGGCGATCACATCGGCTGCGTGCACGCGCTGTCGCGCCGCGAGCGGCTGCAGGTCTGGATGAGCGAGGGCACGTGGCTCGCCGCCGGCGGGCGCGATTTCGACGGCCGGCTGGGCCTCGCGCGCGACGGCGCCGACATCGAAGTCGGCGACATCCTGGTCCAGCCTTTCACCGTCCCGCACGATGCCCGCGAGCCGCTGCAACTGCGCTGCACCGACGGCGCGCGCAGCCTCGGCGTGCTGACCGACCTGGGGCATGCGACGCCGCACGTGCTGGCCCGCTTGATGGGGCTCGATGCCCTGCTGCTCGAGTTCAATCACGACAGCGACATGCTGGCCGGCTCGGCCTACCCGCCCTTCCTGAAGCTGCGGGTCGGCGGCAACTACGGCCACCTGTCCAACGCCGCCGCGGCAGCCATCGCACGCGCCGTGCATCACGGCGGGCTGCGCCACGTGCTGGCAGCCCACCTGAGCGAACAGAACAACCGGCCCGAGATCGTGCGGCGCGCGATGGCCGAGGCGCTCGGCGCCGGCGAGCACGAGATGCTGACGGCGAACGCCGCAGAAGGCTCGCCCTGGCTCGATCTCTAGGCAATGAAAAAGGCCGCCCGAAGGCGGCCTTTCCGCATCTGCTGCAGCCTTACTGCTTGGGCGTTTCCTCTTTCTTCTTGGCCGCTTCGGTCGCGGCATTGGCCGCATCGAGTGCCGACTGCGAGCCGGGCGACGGTGCAGGCGTCGTGGCCGACGTATCGGGCGTTGCAGGTGCTGCTGCCGGCGGAGGCGGAGGCGCGGGCGCCGGCGTGACGGAGGCAGGCGGCGGGGTGACGACGGCCGGCGCGGATTCCTCCTTCTTGCCGCAAGCAACCAGTGCAGCAGCGGCGATCAGCGAGGCGAGCAGGACGGAATTTCTCATTACATGACTCCTTTGGATGAAGGTCTCGAAAGAAAAATTCTAGACCTGCACCTTCGCAGGATGATGTATGGAGGGGCGATTCGCGGCATTGGCTTACAAGCCCAGCGTGGAAGCCGGAAAGGCCGGCCGGCCGTGGCGCAGGCATTCGTCGATTCGTTCCCGCAAGGCGCGCCGCCCCTCGGGTTCGTGCCCGCAGACGCCGCGGCTGCGCTCGACGTCGATGCGATTCAGGAACCATGACGGCGTCCAGATGCCGCTCGGCACCTGAGGCAGGCCCGGACCGTCGCAGGCCCGGCAATCGACGATGTGGCTCCACATGCGGCGCCAGTGCACGAAGCGTGCATGTTCGCGCTCGAACACGTCGAAGCGCTGCGCCAGCAGCACCAAGCTGCGCCCGTTGGCCGCCCAGGCCTGCAGCGCATCGGCGATGGCACGCTCGCCCAGCGGCCAGTCGCCGAAGCCGGGATCGCAAAGGACGATCTCGCGCCAGTTCTGCTGCGCGGCGGCAGCGAGCGCCGCATGCAGGTGGGCCTGAAAGGCATGGCGCCCATCGAAAGGCCCTTCGGGCAAGGCCGTGTCGTCGACTTCTTCATTCGGCATGCAGCCACCCCGCTTCGCACCAGTCGCCCAGCAACGCCAGCGCATCTTCGCTCGCGCCTCGGAGATCGCGCGGACCGAGCGCACGCTGGTCGGCCAGCAGGCGCATCAGCTTCGCATCGCGGCCGGAGGCGCGAAAGCTTTCGCCGTTGATGTAGAGATGCCGCGCGTCATAGAGGATACGCGTGCGGCGGTCGAGCGCAACGCCGGCCAGCGCCGACGGCTGCTCGCCCTGGTCGAACCAGACCGTGGGTTTGGGCTCGGTCATCGATTCGCCCAGCGCACGGTCGATCGCGTCGGGGTCGCGCAAAGCGGCGAGCACTGCATCGCGCGCAAACGCTTGCAGGGCGGGCGGTATCGCCGCCGGCGTCTCCACGGCAGGCTGCGCGGGATCGCGGTAGTGAACGACCGTCTTCATCGGCGCATCTTCCAGCGCCTCGGCCTGCGCCTCCGCGATGCGCGCGAGCAGATCGACGCCGAGCGGGGCGGCAGCCGGCGCGCGCAGGCCGATCGAATACGTCATGCAGTCGCCGCCGACCGCGACGCCGTCGTGCGCATAGCGCGGCGGCAGATAGAGCATGTCGCCGGGTTCGAGCACGAAGCTCTGTTCGGGTTCGAATTGCGCCAGGATCTTGAGCGGCACCCCGGGCTGAAGCCGCAGGTCGCGCTGTTTGCCGATGGACCAGCGGCGCTGCCCCTGCGCCTGCAGCAGAAACACGTCATAGCTGTCGAAGTGCGGGCCGACGCCGCCGCCGTCGCCCGCGTAGCTGATCATCAGGTCGTCGAGCCGCGCGTCGGGAACGAAACGGAACTGTTGCAACAATTCATGAATGCCCTGGTGATGCAGATCGACGCCCTGCACCAGCAGCGTCCACTCGGAGTGCTTCAGCGACGGCAGCGACTTGCGCGGCAAGGGGCCATGCCGCAGGGTCCAGCCGGCCTTGCCGTGGCGGATCAGCCGCGACTCCACCTCCTCGCGCTCGGCCAGCGCGAACAGCGCCTGGCGCTCGATCGGTGGCACCATGGCGGGCACGGCCTGGCGCACGAGCAGCGGTTTCTTCTGCCAGTGACGGCGCATGAATTGCGAAGCGCTGAGGCCGCCGAGCAAGGGCAAGGGTCGATGAATCTCCATGGGAGAATTCTGCAATGGAAATCTCTGAACAATGCGTGGTCGGCCTGACCTGGACGCTGAAAGACACCCTGGGCGAGGTGCTCGACGTACTCGACGATCCGGTCGAGTTCCTGGTCGGCGGCGACGATCTCTTCGATGCGATCGAGGCTGCCCTGCTCGGCCACGGGCCGGGTGCGCGAGTGCTGCTCCAGCTCGAACCCGAACAGGCCTTCGGCGACTTCAACGACCAGTTGCTCTTCCTCGAGCCGCGCGCCCTCTTTCCGGAAGGCACGGAAGAAGGCATGACCTTCGACGGCGCCGCCTTGCCGGCGGGCGTGAATCCCGACATTCCCAAGAACGCGATCTACACCGTGAGCGAGGTCTATCCCGAGCACCTGGTGCTCGACGGCAACCATCCGCTCGCAGGCATCGCGATCCGGCTCGACATGACGGTGAAGTCGGTGCGCGAAGCCACTGAAGAAGAGATTGGCCGGGGCACGGCGGGCACCGGCTTCTTCAAGGTGCCGCCGATGGCGCCGGGGAACGACCTGCTGCATTAACGGACAAGGACAAAAAGCCGGGCTACTGCCCGGCTTTTCCTTTGTGCGCGCTGCCTCAGAAGCGCGAGATCTGGCCGCCGTCGATGCGCACGCGGTCGCCGACACGCAGGTCGCCCGGACTCGGCACATCGAAGGAGCGGTAGCCGCCGTTGTCGGTCTGGATCGAGACACGATAGCTTTCGTAGACGCGCGGCGCGTTGCGGTTGGCCTCGATGCTGTTGCCCAGCAAGGCGCCGCCGACTACGCCCAGTGCGGTGGCCGCCGCGCGGCCGCTGCCATGGCCGAACTGGTTGCCGACCACGCCGCCGAGAACGCCGCCGGCCACTGCACCGCCGCCGGTGGTGCCGGTGCCCGCGGTCTGGCTGCGCAGCACCTCGATGTTGGCCACGTGGCCGTATTCCACATAGGGCGACTGGGCAACCGGCTGCACCGGCTGGTACGGATAGCGCGAGGTCTGATAGACCGGCGCCGGCGCCACGCAGGCAGTCAGAGTCGCGAGCGCAAGAACGGATGCAGCGACGGAAACAAGGCGGATCGAAATCTTCATGGTGTAGTGCTCCTCGAACAGGTCTGGCGCGATGCGCCCTGCATGTGTCTTAACGCATCGCGCACTTGCGCGATGACCGTGCACACATGTTGAAACCTTCGATGCGCAAGCTGCATCGCAGGTTCCATTCTTTACCTGTGGGAGCGGGCCTACAGCCCTTCGCCTCAATGCTTGCCGGTCGAGCCGTAGCCGCCTTCGCCGCGCTCGCTGGGCGGGAATTCCGACACCACCCGGAACTGCGCCTGCACCACCGGCACGATCATCAGTTGGGCCAGCCGCTCCATCGGCTGCAGCACGAAGGCGGTGTCGCTGCGGTTCCAAGCGCTGACCTTCAGCTCCCCCTGGTAGTCGCTGTCGATCAGCCCGACGAGGTTGCCGAGCACGATGCCGTGCTTGTGGCCCAGGCCCGAGCGCGGCAGGATCAGCGCGGCGTAGCCGGGATCGGCCAGGTGGATCGAGATGCCCGTGCCCACCAGTTGCCACGCGTTCGGTTCCAGCGTGATGGGCGCCTCCAGGCAGGCGCGCAGGTCCAGGCCCGCGCTGCCGGGTGTTGCATAGGCAGGCAACTGGTCCTGCATACGGGGATCGAGGATTCGGAGGTCGACTTTCACTTACTTGCCACGCCTTTGCTGCTGTTGTTCCTGTTGCTTCCGGGCCGCCGCCTCGACCCATTGCTTCCAGTTTTCCATGCCGGGCGGAAGCGCCAGCCGCCGCAGCTTGTGCGCGAGCCAGAGGCCGAACGCGAACACCACGGCGACGATGCCCAAGGGCACGTCGAGCGCCAGCAGCACCAGCAGGATCAGGACCCAGACGATGGCCAGCGCCTTGATCATCTTGCGCATCACGTCGCCGCTGCCCGCCGCGGGGCGCACCTCGCCGTTCGACTGGGCGCTGCGCCGCGCGGCGGAGGCGGCGTCCGCGACCGCGCCGTGCGGCTCGGAGGAAGGCGTCATGCCGACGTCCAGGCCGTGCTCGCCGTTCTGGTTCTCGCGCCTGGGGAGTGCCGCCTGCGCGGTCAGCCGCTCCACGTAGCTCGCGAAGTCGCCATCAGGCGGCGTGTTCCATTGGGGATTCATCGCTGGCTCCTTGCCGGCAGGCGTGCCGCGATCTCGGCCACCAGCTCGCGCGCCAGCGTGAGCTTGGGCGCACACGGCAACTCGCGCACGCCCTTGGCGTCGACCAGGAGCAGGCTGTTGTGGTCCTGCCCGAAGGTCAGCGGGCCGATGTTGCCGACCAGGAGCGGAATGCCCTTGCGTTCGCGCTTGGCCTTCGCGTGCTCCGCCAGGTTTTCGCTTTCCGCCGCAAAACCGACGCAGAACAGTTGGCCGGCCTTGGCGCGCTCGCCTTGTGCGACGGTCAGCAGGATGTCCTCGTTCTCGACGAAATGGAGCACCGGCGGCTTGCCGCTGCCGTCTTTCTTGATCTTGTGCTCGCTGTGGGAAGCCGGGCGCCAGTCGGCTACCGCCGCCGTCGCGACGAAGACCGCAGCATCCTGCGTGGCGCGCAGGGTCGCGTCGAGCATCTCCCTGGCCGACATCACGTCGATGCGTGCGACGCCGCGCGGCGTGGGCAGGTGCACCGGGCCGGCCACCAGCGTGACTTCGGCGCCCGCCTCGCGCGCCGCGCGCGCGATCGCAAAACCCATCTTGCCGGAAGAGTGGTTGGTGATGCCGCGAATCGGATCGAGTGCCTCGAAGGTCGGGCCGGCCGTGACGACCAGGCGCCGGCCGGCCAGCACCTTGGGCTGGAACTGCGCCACGATTTCTTCGAGCAGTTGCTCGGCCTCGAGCATGCGGCCGTCGCCGGTTTCGCCGCAGGCCTGCCAGCCGTTGCCGACCCCCAGCACCCGGGCGCCGTCGGCGTCGACCTGGCGCAGGTTGCGCTGCGTGGCCGGATGAACCCACATCTCGCGATTCATGGCCGGCGCGATCAAGAGCGGCACGCGCTCGGCCGGACGCGCGAGGCACAGGAGGCTCAGCAGCTCGTCGGAGCGGCCCTGCACCAGCCGGGCGATGAAATCGGCGCTCGCGGGCGCCAGCACGATCGCATCGGCCTCGCGGCTCAGGTTGATGTGCGGCATGTTGTTGGCCTCGCGCCCGTCCCATTGCGAGGTGTAGACCGGCCGGCCGGACAGCGCCTGCATGGTCACCGGCGTGATGAACTGCGTGGCGGCCTCGGTCATCACCACCTGCACGGTGGCGCCGGCCTTGACGAGCAAGCGACACAACTCGGCCGACTTGTAGCAGGCGACGCCCCCCGTGAGGCCCAAAACAATGTGCTTACCCGCGAGTTCTTGCATGGCCGGCAGTGTATCTGTCGCCCCCACGCTCCGTCACTGCGTGGACTCGCTGCCCTCCGAGGGGGCGCGGCCGCCGCGGGACGGCCCTGCGGTGGCCTTGTGGCGGCCCTACGGCGGCCAGGGCAAGAGGCCCCACCTATAATCCCCATTTCCCACTGCCCGGACCTGCAAGTTCGGAACTGGCATGACCAAATTCGTCTTCGTCACCGGTGGTGTGGTGTCTTCCCTGGGCAAGGGAATCGCCTCCGCCTCGCTCGCCGCGCTCCTCGAATCGCGCGGCCTCAAAGTCACCCTCATCAAGCTGGACCCCTACATCAACGTCGACCCCGGCACGATGTCGCCCTTTCAGCACGGCGAGGTCTTCGTCACCGACGACGGCGCCGAAACCGACCTCGATCTCGGCCACTACGAGCGCTTCGTCACCACGCGCATGCGCCGCGCCAACAACTTCACCACCGGCCAGATCTACAAGTCGGTGCTCGAGAAGGAACGCCGCGGCGACTACCTCGGCAAGACGGTGCAGGTGATCCCGCACATCACCAACGAGATCCAGGAATACATCAAGCGCGGCGCCGGACTCGGCACGCCGCACGAGGTCGACGTGGCGATCGTCGAGATCGGCGGCACCGTCGGCGACATCGAGTCGCTGCCCTTCCTCGAAGCCGCGCGCCAGATGAGCCTGCGCATGGGTCCCAACAACTCGGCCTTCGTGCATCTGAGCTACGTGCCCTGGATCGCCGCCGCCGGCGAACTCAAGACCAAGCCCACCCAGCACACCGCCAAGGAACTGCGCGCCATCGGCATTCAGGCCGACGCCCTGCTGTGCCGCGCCGACCGGCCGATCCCCGACGACGAGCGCGCCAAGATCTCGCTGTTCTCCAACGTGCCCGAATGGGGCGTGATCTCGATGTGGGACGTCGACACCATCTACAAGGTGCCGCGCATGCTGCACGAGCAGGGCCTGGACGGCCTGATCTGCGACAAGCTGCGCATCAACACGCCGCCGGCCAAGCTCCAGCGCTGGGACGACCTGGTCTACGAGGTCGAGCATCCGCAGAAGGAAGTGGCGATCGCGATGGTCGGCAAGTACGTCGACCTTTCGGACAGCTACAAATCGCTCAACGAGGCGCTGCGTCATGCCGGCATGAAGAACCATGCGCGCGTAAAGATCGACTACGTCGACTCGGAAACCATCTCGCCGCAGGACGTGGCCCGGCTGGCCAAGTACGACGCGATCCTGGTGCCGGGCGGCTTCGGCCAGCGCGGCGTCGAGGGCAAGATCTCGGCGGCGCGGTTTGCCCGCGAAACGAAGGTTCCGTACCTCGGCATCTGCCTCGGCATGCAGGTCGCGACCATCGAGTACGCGCGCAACGTCGCCGGGCTCAAGAACGCCAACAGCACCGAGTTCGATCCCGAAACCTCCTGCCCCGTGATCGCGCTGATCACCGAGTGGAAGGACAACGACGGCACGATCAAGCTGCGCGATGAGAAGTCCGACCTCGGCGGCACCATGCGCCTGGGTGCGCAAAGCTCCGACGTAGCGCCGGGCACGCTGGCGCACAGCATCTACGGCGACGTGGTGACCGAGCGCCACCGCCACCGCTACGAGGCCAACGTCAACTACCTCGACGAGCTGCGCCGCGCCGGCCTCGTGATCTCGGCGCTCACCCAGCGCGAACAACTGACCGAAATCGTCGAGCTGCCGCAGGACGTGCACCCCTGGTTCATGGGCGTGCAGTTCCACCCCGAATTCAAGTCCACGCCGTGGAGCGGCCATCCCTTGTTCAACGCCTTCATCAAGGCGGCGCTGGAACACCAGGGCGCCGACAAGAAGGCACTGAAAGTCGTTGCATGAAACTCTGCGGATTCGACATCGGGCTCGACAAGCCCTTCTTCCTGATCGCCGGCCCCTGCGTCGTCGAGTCCGAGCAACTGCAGATGGACACTGCCGGCACGCTGAAGGAAATCACCTCCGCGCTCGGCATTCCCTTCATCTTCAAGAGCAGCTTCGACAAGGCCAACCGCTCCTCGGGCACCAGCTTCCGCGGCCCGGGCCGCGACAAGGGCCTGGAGATCCTGGCCAAGGTCAAGCGCGAGCTGGGCCTGCCGGTCCTGACCGACGTGCACACCGAAGAGGACATCGCGGCCGCCGCGCAGGTGGTCGACGTGCTGCAGACGCCCGCCTTCCTGTGCCGCCAGACCGACTTCATCCGCGCCGCGGCGCAGTCGGGCAAGCCGGTCAACATCAAGAAGGGCCAGTTCCTCGCGCCGCACGACATGAAGAACGTGATCGACAAGGCGCGTGCGGCCGCCAAGGAAAAGGGCCTGCCCGAAGACAGCTTCATGGCCTGCGAACGCGGCGCCAGCTTCGGCTACAACAACTTGGTGTCGGACATGCGCTCGCTGGCGATCATGCGCGAGACCGGCGCGCCGGTGGTGTTCGACGCCACGCACTCGGTGCAGCTGCCCGGCGGCCAGGGCACGAGCTCGGGCGGCCAGCGCGAGATGGTGCCGGTGCTGTCGCGCGCCGCGGTGGCCGTGGGCGTAGCGGGCCTCTTCATGGAGACGCACCCCGATCCCGCCAAGGCACTGAGCGACGGGCCGAATGCCGTGCCGCTCAAGCACATGAAGGCGCTGCTCGAGACGCTGCTCGCGCTCGACGGCGTTACCAAGAAAAACGCATTCCTGGAGAACTCGTTTCAATCATGAGCGCATACATCATTGCGAATGTCGAAGTCACCAATCCGACGCAGTATGAGGAGTACAAGAAGTTGTCCTCCAAAGCCATGCAGGTCTACGGTGCAGAAGTCTGCGTGCGCGGCGGCAAGGTCGAAGTGCTTGAGGGCGATTGGAGTCCGCAACGCCTCGTCGTGCTCAAGTTCCCGAGCGTCGAGGCCGCGAAGAAGTTCAGCGAGTCGCCCGAATACGGAGAAGCTCGCGCGTCTCGCCAAGGTGCGGCGGTCATGCGAATGATCGTTGTCGAAGGTCTGTGATCCAAATTTTGAGAAAGAGAAAAGATGAGTGCAATCGTTGACATCGTTGGGCGCGAAATTCTCGACAGCCGCGGCAACCCCACCGTCGAGTGCGACGTGCTGCTCGAATCGGGCACCATGGGCCGCGCGGCGGTTCCCTCCGGCGCTTCGACCGGGTCGCGCGAGGCGATCGAGCTGCGCGACGGCGACAAGAGCCGCTATCTCGGCAAGGGCGTGCTCAAGGCGGTCGAGAACATCAACACCGAGATCTCCGAGGCCGTGCTGGGCCTGGACGCGAGCGAACAGGCCTTCCTGGACCGCACGCTGAACGATCTCGACGGCACCGACAACAAGGGCCGCCTGGGCGCCAACGCGACGCTGGCCGTGTCGATGGCCGTGGCCCGCGCCGCGGCCGAAGAATCGGGCCTGCCGCTGTACCGCTATTTCGGCGGCATGGGCGGCATGCAGCTGCCGGTGCCGATGATGAACGTCATCAACGGCGGCGCGCACGCCAACAACAGCCTGGACCTGCAGGAGTTCATGATCATCCCCGTCGGCGCGACCAGCTTCCGCGAAGCGGTGCGCTATGGCGCCGAGGTGTTCCATGCGCTCAAGAAGATCCTGGGCGACCGCGGCATCAGCACCGCGGTGGGCGACGAAGGCGGCTTCGCGCCGAGCGTCGAAAATCATGAAGCCGCGATCCAGCTGATCCTGGAAGCGATCGACAAGGCCGGCTACACGGCAGGCACGCAGATCGCGCTGGGCCTGGACTGCGCGGCCAGCGAGTTCTACAAGGACGGCCACTACGTTCTCTCCGGCGAGAACCTCACGCTGTCGGCCGGCAACTGGATCGACATGCTCGCGACCTGGGTCGACAAGTACCCCATCATCAGCATCGAAGACGGCATGCACGAAGGCGACTGGGACGGCTGGAAGATGCTGACCGAACGCCTCGGCAAGCGCGTGCAGCTGGTGGGCGACGACCTGTTCGTGACCAACACCAAGATCCTGCAGGAAGGCATCGACAAGGGGATCGCCAACTCGATCCTGATCAAGATCAACCAGATCGGCACCCTGACCGAAACCTTCGCCGCCATCGAGATGGCCAAGCGCGCCGGCTACACCGCCGTGATCAGCCACCGCTCGGGCGAAACCGAAGACTCGACCATCGCCGACATCGCGGTCGGCACCAACGCCGGCCAGATCAAGACCGGCTCGCTGTCGCGCTCGGACCGCATCGCCAAGTACAACCAGCTGCTGCGCATCGAGGAAGACCTCGGCGACGTCGCCAGCTACCCCGGCCGCGGCGCCTTCTACAACCTGCGGTAGCCCTGCGACCGAGACGCCATGCGTTCACGCATCGTCCCGATCATCCTGGTCCTGTTGCTGCTGATCCTCCAGTGGCAGCTCTGGACCGGGCGCGGGAGCGTGCGCGACGTGGTCCAGCTCAAGGACAAGCTGGCCGAGCAGAAGGAATCCAATGCGCGCGCCGCCGTGACCAACGACCGGCTCAACTCCGAGGTCAACGACCTGAAGGAAGGGCTCGAGATGGTCGAGGAGCGTGCGCGGCAGGAGCTCGGCATGGTCAAGCCCAACGAAGTGTTCGTGCAGATCGCGCGCTGATGCCATGACGCCTGCGCTGCCGGCCGGCTGCGTGATCGCGCTGTTCGGCGCAGAAGGCAGCGGCAAAACCCAGCTCGCCGAGGCGCTCACGCAACGGCTTGCACAGCGCGGCATCGCCGCCACGCTCGTGGCCGACCCTTTGCCCGAACATGGGTTCGATGCGAGCGCCCTCGAAGCGTATCGCGGCCATGCCCTCATCCTGCTGATTGCCTCGGCCTCGCCGACACGGGTCGATGAGATGCTGCGCAAGGCGCTGATGGATGCGAACCTGGGCTTTGCGGTGGTGCACGGCGAAGGCACGGAGCAACTGGCCAACGCATGGAACGCGATCAACGCGGCCGCAGATCCGGACGCCCGCCGGAGTGCCGCGCGAGGAGCGACCGCCGCATGGACCTGGTCCTGCGACAAATGCTCAGATCCCGTGTGCGAACACAAGTTGTTCAGCGATCTCATCTCGAAGCGCCCGTAAAGGAACCGAAGAAATGCATCTCAGACTCCGTGCGGCCGCCCTGCTGTGGGCCCTGCTGTCTTCCGCGGCTGTTTCGGCCGCGCCGGCCCAGGCGACGATCGACAACCAGACCCACGCGACCGCCTGCGCCGAAGAAGACAACGTTTCGCTGAACCTGAGCGGCAGGAACATCCGCAGGTTCCGCGTCGAGGCGCTGCCGCCCGCGTACCTGGCATCCATTGACAAGGACATCACTGCGCCGGATTTTTCGGGCTGCAACTTCGACGGCGGGACGCATCCGACCGACCCGCGCTATGCCTTCAAGGAGCGCCGCGAAGTGCTGCATGACGGGCCGCGCTGGATGGTCGTCGGCATGACGCTGCCCAGCTTCTGGCGGCCGCACCGGGTGCCGGTGCGCGTGGACGGCCGCAAGACCGCGGGGGGATTCCACATGATCCAGGTCTTCGCGAAAACCGGCGCCAAGCCGCTCGAAGCGCTGGTGATGTACCCCGCCGACGGCTACTGGCGCATCAAGCCCCTGCCCGCGCCGCGCTTCGGCGACGGCGTCTACGGCTCCTCCTTCGTGATGGGCCCGGTCGAGCATGCGGGCCGTCCGGTGGCGAACATCACGGACATCGCCGTCGATACCCAGCCGCTGCGATTCAGCCTGAAGTTCGCGAACGGCGGCGCAGCGAAGGTCGATGTTCAGGAAATCAGCGAGTCGCGGACTGCGCTCGATGTGGACATGAAGCCGGGACGCCGGCACGGCCCCCGGTTCGCGGTCCTGCGCTCGATGTACGTCGCGCCCGACAACGCCGACATGAGCCAGGTGTCGTGGCGGGCCACGGCGCAATCCGCCCTCGAGACCAAGCCGCTGCCGGAAGTGTCGACGCTCCAGGCGTCGGAAGTGCGCTTCGGCCGCACCCTCCCTTCGCGACACAACACGAGCGCGCCGGACATCCGCTTCAGCGGCTTCGAGCGAGCTACTGCATCACCGGGCTCGCGGGCAGCTGGTCGCCCGGCGCGGTGAACAGCTGCGCGACATCGACCGCGTCGAAGCGGTACTGCTTGCCGCAGAAGTCGCAGCCGACCTCGATGTCGCCGCGCTCGACGAGGATGCCCTCGGCCTCCTCGGCGCCGAGGCCGCGGATCATCTGGGCCACGCGCTCGCGGCCGCAAGTGCAGGCGAAATGCGGCCCGAGCATGCCGGCCTGCGGCTCGAAGCGCAGCAGCTTCTCTTCCCAGAACAGGCGGCGCAGGATGGTCTCGACGTCGAGCGTGAGCAGCTCCTCGCGCGTCAGGGTGGAGGCCAGGATCGAGATGCGGTTGTAGTCCTCGTTGCGGCCGATCTGGTCTTCGTTCGCCTGATCGCGATCGCTGGCGGACGTGCCTTCGAGGTTGGCCTCGCCCTTCACCGGCAGGCGCTGGATCAGGAGACCGGCCGCCACCTTGTCGTCGGCCGCGAGCACCAGCGTGGTGTCGAGCTGTTCGCTTTGCAGCATGTAGTGCTGCAGCACCTCGCTCAGGCGGCCGAGCTTCTCGCCGCTGTCGCCATGCAGCGGCACCACGCCTTGATAGGGCTGCTGACCCGGCAGCTTGTCCTTGGGGTCGAGCGTGATCGCGCAGCGGCCCTTGTTGTTCACATTGACCATCTCGGGCAGGTGCGCATCGGCCGCGAGTTCGCCCACCACCTTGGCGGTGGCGCGCAGGCTCAGGTCGGGCTTGACCTCGGCGACCGCAACCTTGACCGGGCCGTCGCCGAAGATCTGCAGGATCAGCGCGCCGTTGAACTTGATGTTGGCCTGCATCAGCGTGGCGGCCGCCGCCATCTCGCCGAGCAACTCGGCCACCGGGGCCGGGTAGGCGCCGGTGCTGGTGTTCGAGGCGCGCCGCGCCAGGATCTCCTGCCACGCATCCGTCAGGCGAACGATCATGCCGCGCACCGGCATGCCGTCGAACAGGAACTTGTGCAACTCGCTCAAGGCAATCTTTCCGAGCGGCTTCTTCAGCCGATCTTCTTCAGGCCCTTCGCGAAGCGGCGGGCGTTTTTCACATAGTGGTCGGCATTCTGCCGAAGGCGTGCGGCGGCAGCTTCGTCGAGCATGCGCACCACCTTGGCCGGCGAGCCGATGATCAGCGAGTTGTCCGGAAACTCCTTGCCTTCGGTCACGACGCTGCCGGCGCCAACGATCGAGTTGCGGCCGATCCTGGCGTTATTCAAGACTACCGCCCCGATACCGATCAGCGAGTTGTCGCCCACGGTGCAGCCGTGCAGCACCACCTGATGGCCCACCGTCACGTTCTCGCCGATGGTCAGCGGCACGCCGGCATCGGCATGCAGCATCGAAAGGTCCTGAATGTTGCTGTTGCGGCCGATGGTCAGGGTGTCGCTGTCGCCGCGCGCCACCACGCCGAACCAGATGCTCGCGTTCTCGCCCATGACGACGCGGCCGATGACCTGTGCGTTGTCCGCGACGTAGGCGCCCGGCGCAAGCTGCGGCGCCACGCCGTCGATTTCGTAGAGGGCCATCGCGGTGCTCCTGAAAGGGGAAAACTAGAATTGTAGGGATGCACCCACGCCTCGGCGCCCTGGCCGCGCTGCGCCTGACAGATCCCGACCGCAAGGTCGCAGCGACGCGCGCCACGGCGGCGCAGGCCGCGCTGCATCCGATGGCGCCGCAGCCCGTCCGCACGGCCGGCGACGAGGCCGGCGTCCCGGGCCGCCCCGATCGCCCGCTGCGCGTGGCCGCCACCGCGGTCGAGAAGCGATCGCCCTTCACGCCCGAGGGCCGGGCGGCGCTGGTCCATTCGATCTGCCACATCGAGTTCAACGCAATCAATCTCGCGCTCGACGCCGCCTGGCGTTTCGACGACATGCCCGAGGCCTACTACCGCGACTGGCTGCGCGTGGCCGACGAGGAGGCGCAGCACTTCACGCTCTTGCATGAGCACTTGCGCGGCATGGGCTACAGCTACGGCGACTTCACCGGCCATGACGGCCTGTGGAGCATGTGCGAGAAGACCAAGGGCGACGTGCTCGCGCGCATGGCGCTGGTGCCGCGCACGCTGGAGGCGCGCGGGCTGGACGCGACGCCGCTGATCCAGGCCAAGCTCCGGCGCGTGAACACGCCCGATGCGCTCAGGGCCTGCGAGATCCTCGACGTCATCCTGCGCGACGAGGTCGGCCACGTGGCCATCGGCAACCGCTGGTACCGCTGGCTGTGCGAGCGCGCAGGCGTCGACCCGATCGCGCACTACCGCGTGCTGTACCGCCGCCACGAAGCCCCGCGCCTGCGGGCGCCCTTCAACCTCGAGGCCCGCGCGCGGGCCGGGTTCACCGACGAGGAATTGCAGGATCTGGAAAGGGGCTAGGGCCGCCGCGACACCACCAGCTTGGTCGTGAGCCGCTGGCAGACATCGCCATGCTGGTTGAGCGTCTCGCTGCGCACCACCACCATGCCGCGCTCCGGCCGCGAGCGCGAGGGGGTCACTTCCAGCACCTCGCTCTCGACATGCAGCACATCGCCCGGCCGCGTCGGCTTGGGCCACTGGATCTCGCCGCCCGAGCCGATGATGCCGTCGGCCAGCGGCAGGCCGCTCTGGACCATGAGCCGCATCGTGATCGAGGCCGTGTGCCAACCGCTGGCGGCCAACCCTTGGAAGAAGGTGCGCTTCGCGGCGTCGGCGTCGAGATGGAAGGGCTGCGGATCGAAGCGCATCGCGAAATCGACGATCTGCGCCGCGTCCAGCGCATGCTCGGCACTCGTGAAGCGAGCGCCCGGCGACAGGTCTTCCAGGTACAGCGTTCCGCTCATGACGTCTCCTCGGGTTTGGGTCCGGCCGATCTCGCGCAAGCACTCAGTCCGACTTGATGCCGGCCGCCTTCACGATGCGCGCATTGTTCTCGTACTCGGCCGCGATCTCGTCGGCAAAGGCCTCGGCGCCGCCGCCGGTCGGCACGTTGTCGGTGGCCGTCAGCTTGGCGCGCAGCTCGGGGCTGGCAAGCGCCTTGTTGATCTCGGCGTTGTACTTGGCGATCAGGATCGGCGGCGTGGCGGCCGGGGCGAACACGCCGAACAGCGAGGTGAGGTTGGCCTCCGGATAGCCCAGCTCGCCCAGGGTGGGTACCTTCGGCAGGCTTTCGAGCCGCGCCGGCGCACCCACGGCCAGCGGGCGCAGCTTGCCGGAGCGGATGTGCGGCGCGACGGAGGGCCCGGCATTGATCGAAAGAATCTCGAACTGCGCGCCCAGCGCATCGTTCATCTGCTGGGCCCCGCCCCTGTAGGGCACGTGCGTGATGTCCACCTTCGCGGTCGCACGCAACTCCTCGAGCACGATGTGGCCGAGCGAGGCCTGGCCCGAAGTGGCCCAGCGCACCGCGCCGGGCCGGGCGCGCGCATCGTCGATCAGGGTGCGGAAGTTGCGGGTGCCGGTCGCTTCCGTGGCCAGCAGCAGCACCGGCGAGTACATGACGCTCGCCACCGGCGCGATGTCCTTCTGCGGATCGAAGGGCGACTTGCCGATATGCGGATTCAACACCAGCGGGCTGATGGCCGAGAAACCCAGCGTCGCGCCGTCCGGCGCCGCCTTGGCAACCGCGTCCATGCCGATGGTGCCGCTGGCGCCTGCCTTGTTCTCGACCACCACGGTGCTGCCCAGTTGCGCGCCGAGCCTCTCGGCCAGCGCGCGGGCCACGATGTCGCTGACGCCGCCGGTCGGATAGGCGACCACCATGCGGATGGTCTTCGGCACGGCCTGCGCCTGTGCCATCGAAACCGCCGCGAAGAGAATCATGGCGGCCCATGCTTTTCTGCAACTCATTGCTGCGTCTCCTTGCGAGCACTCATTTTGACGCCGCAGCAATCATGTCGCTGAGCGCCAGGGCATTCCCGACCGCTTGGCCGCCCGCGGTGTTGTCGAAGATGCACCAGCACGGCGTTCCCTGCTGGCCGGCCTGGCGCAATCGCTGCGCCAGCTGCGCCAACTGCACATCGGGATACGAAGACCAGTAGCGCCGTGGCGAACCGTGCAGCCGCAGGTAGACAAGCCCTCGCCAGCCGCCGGGCGCCGCGGCGCGTTCGTGCAGCACCGGATCGGCCAGCACCCGCGCGGTGTCGAAGCGCGCAAGAAGGGTCTCGGCCGCGGGTACGAACCAGCTTGCATGGCGAGGCTCGAGCGCGAGCAGGCCGCGATGGCGCCGCCGCGCCGCAGCGAGGAAACGTGCCGCCACACGCGCATCGAAGGCCAGGCTAGGCGGAAGCTGGACGATCAGGCAGCCAAGCTTGTCGCCCAGCCCGCTGACTTGCATGAGGAATTCGTCGAAGGCCGGCATCGCAGCGGCCAGCCGCTGTTCGTGCGTGATGGTCTGCGGCAGCTTCACGGCAAAGCGGAAATGCGCCGGCGTGCTCGCCGCCCAGCGCGCATAGGTCTCGCGGCGGTGCGGCCGGTAGAAAGAACTGTTGATTTCGACCACGTCGAATCGCGCCGCATAGCGCTCCAGGTGCGATCCTTCTTCAGGAAAGTGCGGCCACTGTGGCCGCGGCAGGCTCCACCCCGCGCAACCGACGTGCAGCGAGGCCTGCATCTCAACCCCGGGGATGGTGCTGCGCGTGCAGCTGCTTCAAGCGCTCGCGCGCGACGTGGGTGTAGATCGTGGTGGTCGAGATGTCCGCATGGCCCAGCAGCAACTGCACCGCGCGCAGGTCGGCGCCGTGGTTGAGCAGGTGGGTGGCAAAGGCATGGCGCAGCGTGTGCGGCGACAGCGGCACGTGGATGCCGGCCGCCAGCGCGTGCTTCTTGACGATGATCCAGAACATCACGCGCGTCATGCCCGCGCCGCGCGCGGTGACGAACAAATCGGCGGTCTGCTGCCCGTCCAGGATGGCGGGGCGCGATTCGTGCAGGTAGCGCTCGATCCAGCGCCGCGCCTCGCCGCCGAAGGGCACCAGCCGCTCCTTGCTGCCCTTGCCGAGCACGCGCAGCACCCCGTCGTTGAGGCTCAGCTCGAACACCTTGAGCGAAACCAGCTCGCTCACGCGCAGTCCGCTCGCATACATCAGCTCGAGCATGGCGCGGTCGCGCAGGCCGAGCGGCGTGTCGACCTCGGGTGCGGCCAGCAGATCGTCGACCTGCTTTTCAGACAGGGTCTTGATCGCGCGCGGCATCTGCCTGGCCGGCGCCAGCCGCAGGCTCGGGTCGGCGGCGATGCGCTGCTCGCGCAGCGCCCAGCGGAAATAGCGCTTGAACACCGTGAGCCGGCGGTTGGCCGAAGTGGCCTTGCCCTTGTCGGAGAGCTTGGCGCCCATGTAGGCCTGCAGGTCGGTTTCGCGCGCAGCGTCCAGCGCGCTGCCACGCTGCGCCCGGAGCCACTGCGCGAACAGCGCGAGGTCGCGCCGGTAGGCTGCCAGCGTATTCTTCGACAGGCCGTCCTCGAGCCACAGCGCGTCGATGAAGTCGTCGATTTCGGGCGTGTCGATGGCCGCGGTCATGCTGCGCAAGATAGCAAAAAAAAGAAAAGCCGCCCGTGGCGCGGGCGGCTCTGGATCGAGGAAAGTTGGTCTAGTCGAGCGTGAGCTTCTGCTTGGCGACCACCTGCTTGTAGACCTCGTACTCGGCCTTGATCTGGGCGGCGAACTGCTCGGGCGTGTTGGCCACGATCAGCGATCCGGTGTCCTCGATGCGCTTGCGCACCGCCGGGTCTTCGATCGACTTCTTCACGCCGGCGTTAATCTTGTCGACCACTTCCTTCGGCAGGCCCTTGGGCCCCAGGATGCCGTAATAGGCCATGCGGTTGACGGGCTCGAGCCCGACTTCCTTGAAGGTCGGCACGTTGGGCAGGTCCTTCAGGCGCTGCGGCGCCGAAACCACGATCGGCACCAGCTTGCCCGACTTGATGAAGGGCAGCGCCGACGGGATGTTGTCGAACATGATCGGCACCTGGCCGGCCACCACGTCGTTCAGGGCCGGGCCGGCGCCGCGGTAGGGAATGTGGGTGATGAAGGTGCTGGTCAGGTTCTTGTAGAGCTCCATCAGCAGATGGCCGATGCCGCCGGTGCCCGAGGAGGCGTACGAATACTTGCCCGGATTCTTCTTGATCTCGGCCACGAACTCGGCGTAGTTCTTGGCCGGGAAGCTCGGATGCACCGCAATGATGTTCGGCGTCGCCGCGATGTTGATGATCGGCGTGAAGTCGTTGATCGGGTCGTAGGGCACCTTGGGGTTGATGGCCGGGTTGGCGGCCGTGCTCGACACCGTCGCCACGCCGAGCTTGTAGCCGTCCGGCGCGACCCGCGCGGTCTCCGCGGCGCCCACGATGCCGCCGCCGCCCGCCTTGTTGATCACCACCACGCTCTGGCCCAGCGCCTTGCCCAGCGGCTCGGAAATCACGCGCGCCACGATGTCGGTGGTGCCGCCGGGCGCGAAAGGCACCTGCAGCTCGATGGGCTTGTTGGGGTAGCCCTGCGCCCAGCTGGGGCCGGCGATCAGCGCCAGCGCGGCGGCGCCGGCGAGTGCATTCCATTGACGACGTTGCATTGAAGAGCTCCTGGAGGTCGAAAAAGCGAAGCCAGGATGCTAACGGGTCCGCGAGCGCCCCAGTTGGTGGATAACCCATGGAAACCGGCCGTTTATCCTCGACCGGTGAACTATGCCCAACTGCTCTTCCCCGACTTCTCCCTCATCGCCTGTGGCTGGCTGCTCTGCCGCTACACCCCGCTGGACCGCCGCGTCTGGGACCAGGTCGAGAGCCTGGTCTACTACTTTCTTTTCCCGGTGCTGCTGTTCCACTCGATCGTGCGCAGCCCGCTCGACTTCGGCGCCACCTCGCACCTGCTGACCGCCGGCGTCGGCGTCGGGCTGTCCGGCATCGCGCTTGCATACATGCTGCCCTTCCTGCCCGGCATCGGCGCGCACATCGACCGCAGCGACCATGCGGCCAGCGCGCAGATCGCCTTCCGCTTCAACTCCTTCATCTGCCTCGCGCTGGCCGACCGCATCGCGGGCCCCGCGGGACTCCTGATGATCGCGGTGCTGATCGGCGTGTGCGTGCCGCTGTTCAACATCGCCGCCGTGTGGCCGATGGCGCGGCATGCGCAGACCGGCCTGGCGCGGCAGCTGGTCCGCAACCCGCTGATCATCGCGACACTCAGCGGCCTGGTCGCCAACCTGCTCGGCTTCGGCGTGCCGAACTGGCTCGAGCCGACGCTCACGCGCATCGGCGCCGCCTCGCTCGCGCTCGGCCTGATGGCGGCCGGCGCCGGCATGCAGTTCGCGACGCTCGCGCGCGGCAAGGTGCTCGCGGTGTCGGTGCTGTCGATCCGCCATCTGGTGCTGCCGCTGATCGCCTGGGGCTTGGCCGGCGCGCTGCAGCTCGGCGGCGCGCAGGCCGCGGTGCTGATGACCTTTTCCGCGGTGCCGACCGCGTCGAGCGCCTACGTGCTGGCCGCGCGCATGGGCTACAACGGCCCGTACGTGGCGGGCCTCGTGACGCTGTCGACGCTGCTCGGTGTGGCAAGCCTGCCCTTCGCCTTGGCGCTCTCGCGCTGAATCGCTATCGTCGAACCATGCGCTACCTCCCGGCCGTTGTCGCAGCATTGCTCGCAGGGTCGGTGCAGGCGCAGGAGCACACCCGCTACCACGGCGCGTGGAGCGGGCCTTTTCTTTTCTACGTGGTCCAGCAGGACACCGGCGCGCAGGGCCCGCCGGCGGTCCATCCGGGCGCGATGCAGATCGATCCCGACGGCACGGTGCGCGGCCAGGTGCCGGGCGCCGGCTGCACGATGGCGGGCTCCAGCGTGGACTTCGTCTCGCCGGCCAACGCCTCGCTCGACCTCACGATGAGCGGCTGCAAGGACACGCGCTTCAACGGGCATTTCAGCGGCAAGCTGATCAACAACCCGGTGCTCAAGTACGCCTCGCTGCGGCTGAGCTCGATGCGTTCGCTCGACGCGGGAACGGCGCAGATTTCGTCGATCATGCGGCGTTGAGGGCCCATTCGACGTGCTCACGCACCAGCGCACTGGGATGCGAGCGCCGCGTCGCGAGGATCTCGCGCGCCCCCTCGTCGCCCGCACGCAAGGCATTGCCCAGCGCCACCGCCACGTTGCGCAGCCAGCGCTCGTGGCCGATGCGGCGGATCGGGCTGCCTTCGGTGTAGCGCAGGAAGTCCTGCTCGGTCCACGCGAAAAGCTCGCCGAGCTGGCGGCCGGTGAGCCCGTCGCGCGCATCGAAGTCCGGCAGCGCGCTCTTCCTGGCGAACTTGTTCCACGGGCAGATCAACTGGCAGTCGTCGCAGCCGTAGATGCGGTTGCCGATGAGCGGCCGCAGTTCGAGCGGGATCGGCCCGGCATGCTCGATGGTGAGGTAGGAGATGCAGCGCCGCGCATCGAGCCGGTAGGGCGCGATGATGGCGCGCGTCGGGCACACGTCGATGCAGGCGCTGCAGCTGCCGCAGTGCGCAGTGACCGGTGCGCTCGTCGGCAACGCCATGTCGACGTAGATCTCGCCCAGGAAGAACATCGAGCCCGCCTCGCGGTCCAGCACCAGCGTGTGCTTGCCGCGCCAGCCCTGGCCGCTGCGCGAGGCCAGTTCGGCTTCCAGCACCGGCGCCGAATCGGTGAAGGCGCGGTGGCCGAAGGGGCCTACTTCGTCGGCGATGCGTTCGGCCAGCTTCGCGAGGCGCGAGCGCATGACTTTGTGGTAGTCGCGGCCGCGCGCATAGACCGACACGATGCCCTCGGCGGGCCTGCGCAGGCGGTCGAACTCCACCGCCTGCCAATCGTCGGGCGTGCTGCGCGGCAAGTAGTCCATGCGCGCGGTGATCACCGATACCGTGCCCGGCACCAGCTCGGCCGGCCGCGCGCGCCGCGTGCCGTGCGCGGCCATGTAGTGCATCTCGCCATGGAAGCCCGCGGCCAGCCATCGCATGAGGCCCTCTTCCGCGCTCGACAGATCGACGCCCGCGATCCCGATTTGGGAGAATCCGAGCTCCCGGGCCAAGGCCTGAATCCGAATCACGAGTTGATGGCTGCCGATCACCTGCCGATTGTAGAAACGCAAAGCCTGGTGCAACGCTGGCGCAGCGAAGACGATTGCGACGCGCTCGCGCGCGCGCTCGCGTCATCGCCCGACCTGGCTGACGCGTTCATTGCATTGCATGGAGACCTCGGCGCCGGCAAGACCACCTTCGTGCGCCACCTGTTGCGCGCACTGGGCATCGGTTCGCGCATCAAGAGCCCGACCTACGCCGTCGTGGAGCCGCACGAAGCGCCCGGCGGCGTCAGCATCTTCCATTTCGATTTCTACCGCTTCAGCGATCCGCACGAATGGGACGATGCGGGCTTCCGTGACATCTTCGCGGGTTCGGGCCTCAAACTCGCGGAATGGCCAGAAAACGCTGCAGGGCGCATTCCGCTTGCAGACCTTGCTATTAAAATCGAAGCAATGACCGACGACACCCGCACCGTGACCCTGCGCGCGAACACGCCGCGCGGCAGCCGGCTGCTGGCCGCCGCTTCCTCATGAAAGCCGGCCAACTCAAACGACGCGTGCTGCTGCAAGGCGGCAGCATCGCCCTTTTGCTCGGCGTGCACGAGATCGCGAGCGGAGCCACCATCGTGGCGGTGCGCGTCTGGCCGGCAGCCGACTACACGCGCGTCACCATCGAGTCCGACGGCCGGCTGAAATCGCAGCAGCTCGTGGTCGGCAGTCCGCCGCGCCTGGCGGTCGACATCGACGGCATCGAGCTCAATCCGGCGCTGCGCGAGCTGGTCGGCAAGATCAAGCCCGACGATCCCTACATCAACGGCCTGCGCGTCGGGCAGTTCGCGCCCAGCGTGGTGCGCATCGTGTTCGATCTCAAGCAGTCGGTGGCCCCGCAGGTGTTCTCGCTGGCGCCGGTGGCCGCCTATCAGCACCGGCTGGTGCTGGACCTCTATCCGCAGCAGGCGCTCGATCCGCTGGAAGCCCTGATCGCCGAGCGGCTGCGCGATGCGCCCAAGGCCGCCGGCCGCGAGGGCACCGTCGCGGGCATTGCGCCGCGCACTCCCGCGCCTCCGGCCGTCGATCCGCTGGGCGAACTGATGGCCCAGCAGGCGACGCGCCCCTCGCCTTCTTCGCCGGCCGGACAGGCGCTGGTCGTTCCGGCGCCGCTGCCGCCCGTGGTGGGCACGACGCCGGTAACGCCCCTTCCGCCGCCATCTTCCGCCACCGCGCGCAACGGCGGCGCGACCGCGAGCCGCACCGACCGCATCATCATCGTCGCGCTCGATCCGGGCCACGGCGGCGAGGACCCGGGCGCGATCGGCCCCAACGGCACGCGCGAAAAAGACATCGTGCTGCAGGTCGCGCACCGGCTGCGCGACCGCATCAATGCGAGCAGCGTCAACGGCAATCCAATGCGCGCCTTTCTCACGCGCGATGCCGACTTCTTCGTGCCGCTGGGCGTGCGCGTGCAGAAGGCGCGCCGCGTGCAGGCCGACCTGTTCGTGAGCATCCATGCCGATGCCTTCACCACGCCCGAAGCGCGCGGCGCCAGCGTCTTCGCACTGAGCCAGACCGGCGCTTCGAGCAGCGCCGCCCGCTGGCTCGCCAACAAGGAGAACCAGGCCGACAAGGTCGGCGGCGTGAACGTGGGCACGCACGAGGTCCAGGTGCAGCGCGCCCTGCTCGACATGAGCACCACGGCGCAGATCAACGACAGCCTCAAGCTCGGCGGCGCGATGCTCGGAGAGATCCGCGGCATGGGCGCACGGCTGCACAAGCCGCAGGTCGAGCAGGCCGGCTTCGCGGTGCTCAAGGCGCCCGACATCCCGAGCGTGCTGGTGGAAACGGCCTTCATCAGCAACCCGGAGGAAGAAGCAAAGCTGCGCAGCGTCGAATACCAGGAAAACCTCGCGGATGCATTGATGCGCGGCATCCAGCGCTACTTCGCACAGAACCCGCCGCTGGCCCGCAGCCGTCAGCTGTAGCGCGCGTTGCCGCCGTCAGGCCTTCGCACCTGCGGCGACCGCGGCGCGCGGCCGCAGGGTCGCCATCAACAGGTACACGCCGCCGCCGATCAGCACGCCGAAGAACCAGCCGTAGGTGTTCCACCAGGCCGGCAGCAGGCTGGTGAAGTTCGGAAGAAGAGTCGAGAACACGCTGCCGACGCCCGCGGCCACGAGCGCGTTGACGTTCCAGCCGCCCTCGTAGCGATACTCGCCGTTCTCGTCATAGAGCGCCGCGACATGGATGTTGCCTTTCGCGACCAGGTAGTAGTCGACCAGGATGACGCCCAACAGCGGCCCCATCGTGGCGCCGATGGCGTTGACGAAATTCGCGGCATTGCCCTCCCAGGGCGCAAAGGGATAGAGCACCAGCGCAATCGCCGCCGCGATGTAACCGCCCTTCTTGAAGCTGATCTGCCGGGGGAACACGTTCGAGATGTCGAAGGCGGCGGAGACGAAGTTCGCGACCACGTTGATGCCCAGCGTGGCCACCGCGAAGGTGATGGCGGCGATCAGCGCCAGCACCCAGCTGTCGAACTTGGCGGAGATCTGTTCCGGATGCAGCAGCACCTCGCCGTAGACCTTGAAGGCCGCGATGGTCGTGATGCCGGCGACCAGCGAGAAGGCGACCAGGTTGACCGGCAGGCCCCAGAGGTTGCCTTTCTCCACCGCCTCCTTGTTCTTGGCGTAGCGCGAGAAGTCGCAGAAATTGAGGTACAGCGCGGCGAAGTAGGTGATCCAGGTCGCGGCCACGGCCATCAGGGCCCAGAAAGAGCCCGGTTCGCCGCTCACGCCCGCGTCCTTGGTCTTGGCCAGCAGCACGTCCCTCGGGATGCCGTGATCGAAGGAGAAGCCGCCCGCCTTGACGCACAGGCCGATGGCCAGGATCAGCATCGCGATCCATACCGCGGGGCCGGCCCAGTCCTGGAACCTGCGCACCGTCTCCATGCCCTTCTGGATGATGAGCAACTGCAGTGCCCAGATCACCACGTAGCAGATCACCTCCAGCCCCGAATGGCCCAGGACCTGCGTGCTCCTGTGGAACTCGAGCATGCTGCCGTCGCGGATCAGCAGGGCGACCACGGCGCCCGACGCGGCGGCCGTCTGCGCGCCGTACCAGAAGCACGCCACCACGGCCCGCACCAGCGCCGCCAGGTTGGCGCCCCAGACGCCGAAGGAGGCGCGTGCCAGCACCGGGTACGGCACGCCGGTCTTTTCGCCGGCGAAGCCGATCAGGTTCATGAGGAAGAAGATCACCAGCGAGCCGAGCCCGATCGCGAGCAGGAAGTTGGTGAAGCTGCCGCACAGCAGGAACAGGCTGGCTGCCAGGTAATAGCCCCACAGGCTGTGCACGTCCGAGGTCCAGACGTTGAAGATGCTGAAGGCGCCCCAGTTGCGCACCTTGGCGGGTGCGAGGTCCTCGTTGTAGAGCCCGGGGGAAGGATTGCGGATCTCCATGGCTGCCTCCTGGGAACGCATCGATGCGCGCAGACTAGCTTTCTTGGCCAGCCCTCGCAACCGCCTGCCGTGCGCCGCCGCCTGCGGAATGCGCGCTCTTTGTTGCACGAATGCAGCGCCTGCTCTCGGGCAAGGGGGTGCGGCGGACTCCTACACCCGTGGCGCAGGGCTTTTACAGAATGTGTCCATCACTCTCGAAAGGTGGACACCATGAAGACACGTCTCTGGATCACGGCCGCAGCGGCCACGACCGTCATGACCTTGGCCGGCTGCGCCGCGGGACCGAACGAGCAGTGGGGTACAGCCGGCGGCGCCGTGGGTGGCGCCGTGGTCGGCAATGCGATCGGCGGCAACACTGCCAGCACCGTGGGTGGCGCCGCCATCGGCGGCTTGATCGGTAACCAGGTGGGTCGCCGCGCCGACGAGCGCAACTACTACCGCGGACAACGCAGTGGCGGCTACTACCCTTATAACGGCCCGACTTATTGAGCTCGCAGCTCTTGAATGATCGAAGGCGCGTCCGAGGACGCGCCTTTTTTTGTCTTCAACGCGCCGAGGAAGGCGTGCGCCCCGCACGCCAGGCGCCGAAGATCGCGATCAGGCCCGGCACGATAATCAGGGCCCAGATGATCTTGTCGAGGTGTTCCTTGACGAAGGGCATGTTGCCGAACAGGTAGCCCGCAGTGCACAGGCCCAGCACCCACAGCAGCGCGCCGACGATGTTGTAGAGCGTGAACTTGGTGCGCGTCATGTCGGCCACGCCCGCCACGAAGGGCGCGAAGGTGCGGATGAAGGGCATGAAGCGCGCGAGGATGATGGTGATTCCGCCGTAGCGTTCGTAGAAGGCATGCGCCTGGTCGAAGGCCTTGCGGTTGAAGAAGCGCGAGCTCTCCCACTGGAAGACCTTGGGCCCGAAATAACGTCCGATGCTGTAGTTGCACTGGTCGCCCAGGATCGCGGCAACGATGAGGATCGGCACCGCGATCGAATAGCTCATCAGTCCTGCGCCGCACAGCGCGCCGACGATGAAGAGCAGCGAGTCGCCCGGCAGGAAGGGCATCACCACCAGCCCGGTCTCGACGAACACGATCAGGAACAGCAGCGCATACACCCAGGGGCCGTAGGCGACGACGAAGGCCTCGAGGTGCTTGTCGACATGCAGGATGAAGTCGATGAAGAAGCTGATGATTTCCATGAACGCGCATTATCCGGGCAGCTTCGCAAGCCCCCTTCTAGAATGCCCCGGTGAGCGCCCTCCCCTCCTCCTTCGCCCCGGCCGCGCGCCGTCCGATCCGCGAGCTTCCCGACGAACTGATCAGCCAGATCGCGGCCGGCGAAGTGGTGGAGCGGCCCGCGTCGGTGGTGCGCGAACTGCTCGACAACGCGCTCGACGCCGGCGCGCGCCAGGTCACGGTGCGGCTTTCGGCCGGCGGCGTGCGGCTGATCTCGGTCGAGGACGATGGCCAGGGCCTGCCGCGCGACGAGCTGCCGCTGGCCCTGCGCCGCCACGCGACCAGCAAGATCGCGAGCCTGAACGACCTGGAGACCGTCGGCACGATGGGCTTTCGCGGCGAAGCGCTGGCCGCCATCAATGCCATCGCCGAGCTCAGCCTGCAGTCCCGCTTCCACGCAGCCGACGGCGCCTTCGCGCTCGACGGCCGCACCGGCGAGCTGCGGCCGGTGGCGCGCGCCGCCGGCACCACGGTCGAGGTGCGGGAGCTGTTCTTCGCCACGCCCGCGCGGCGCAAGTTCCTGAAGACCGACGCGACCGAGCTCGCGCACTGCATCGAGGCGGTGCGCCGCCATGCGCTGGCGCGGCCCGATGTGGGCTTCTCGGTCTGGCACGAAGGCCGGCTGCTCGAGCAGTGGCGCGCCGCCGATGCACGCGACCGGCGCCTGGCCGATGCGCTCGGCGAGGACTTCGTCGCCCAGAGCGTGGCGGTCGAGCACGCCGCGGGCCCGGTGCGCGTGGCGGGCCGCGCCGGCATTCCCGATGCGGCACGTTCGCGCGCCGACCAGCAGTTCTTCTACGTCAACGGCCGCTTCGTGCGCGACAAGGTGCTGGCCCACGCGGTGCGCAGCGCCTACGAAGACGTGTTGCACGGCCAGCGCCAGCCGGTCTACGCGCTCTATCTCGAGATCGATCCGGCGCGCGTCGACGTCAACGTCCATCCCACCAAGATCGAAGTGCGCTTCCGCGACGGGCGCGAGGTGCACCAGGCGGTGCGCCACGCGATCGAGAACGCGCTGGCCGCGCCGCGGGCCGGCGAAGCGCCAGCGGCGGCCGCCGAGCCCTTCTTCAAGCCGATTTCGCCCCAGCCCGCGCCTTCGTGGACGCAGCCGGCGATCCATTTCGCCGCCGAACGCGGCCTCGGTGACGCGGCTGCGATGTGGCCCGGCGAGCGCAACGATATGGCCGCGACGCCGGCCACGCCCTTCACCGCGCCTGCGCCGATCAGGCACACCCCAGCCGCCGACGAGGCCCAGGCCTGGCCCCTGGGCCGCGCGCTGGCCCAGCTGCAGGGCATCTACATCCTGGCCGAGAACAGCCAGGGGCTCGTGATCGTCGACATGCATGCGGCGCACGAGCGCATCGTCTACGAGCGCCTGAAGACCCAGCTCGACGGCGCCGCGATCACGAGCCAGCCCCTGCTGATCCCGGCCACCTTCGCCGCCACGCCGCAGGAAGTGGCGACCGCCGAGGCCTGCGCCGCCGTGCTGCCCTCGCTGGGCCTGGAGATCACGCCCTTCTCGCCGCGCACGCTGGCGGTGCGCGCGGTGCCCGGCACCCTGGCGGACGGCGACCCGGTGGAGCTCGCCCGCAGCGTCCTGGCCGAACTGGCGAACCACGACGCCAGCACCGTGGTGCAGCGGGCCCAGAACGAGCTGCTGTCGACCATGGCCTGCCATGGCGCGGTGCGCGCCAACCGGCGGCTGACTATCGACGAGATGAACGGCCTGCTGCGCCAGATGGAGGCCACCGAGCGCTCGGACCAGTGCAACCACGGCCGGCCGACCTGGCGCCAGGTCTCGATCCGCGAGCTCGATTCGCTGTTCATGCGCGGCCGCTGAACCGCGGTATCTGGGAACAAGCTGCCAAAGTCCTCACATTTGGCAGCTATTGGACACGTAACTGAGGGTTTTCACGGGTCATCGATGGGCCGGGCACGGCCGTTGCATGTGGTCTTTGGTTGAACTTTCCGGCCGAGCAACTGTCTTCCAGCCTTGCCCATGAAATCCTGGTCCCTCTTCGCATCCGCCACCGCGCTGGTCACCTTGCTGGCGGCCGGTTGCTCCACCCTCGACGAGCGGCAACGCGAATGGATCTTCCAACCGAGCGATCGCAGTTGGGGCAATTCCGAATCCATGACCGAGGGCATGGACCACGTCTGGATCGACTTCCAGTCTTCCGTCACCGGCCAGCCGGCCCGTCTGCACGGCCTCTGGCTCGGCGGCGCGCCTGAATCGGCCAACACGCCCGTGCTGCTCTACCTGCATGGCGCGCGCTACAACGTGGCAGGCTCGGCGCCGCGCATGCGGCGCATGCACGAGCTGGGCTTTTCGGTGCTGGCCATCGACTACCGCGGCTTCGGCAAGAGCAGCAAGGCCCTGCCCTCGGAAGACTCGGCCCGCGAAGACGCGCGCGCCGCATGGATCTGGCTCGCGGCGCGGCATCCCCAGCAGCCGCGCTACATCTTCGGCCACTCGCTGGGTGGCGCGATCGGTATCGACCTGGCCTCGCGGGTCAACGACGAGAGCGGCACCATCGTCGAGAGCACCTTCACCTCCATCGCCGACGTGGTGAGCAGCTTCAAGTGGGGCTGGCTGCCCTTCGGCCCCTTCATCACCCAGCGCTTCGAAGCGGTCACCCGGGTCAAGAACATCGGCGCCCCGCTGCTGGTGGTGCATGGCGCGGCCGACAGCCTGATCAATCCGACCCTGGGCCGCAAGCTCTACGAGGCGGCCACGGTGCCCAAGCAGTTCGTGCTGGTCGAGGGCGGCTCGCACCACAGCACCGGTTCGGTCGGCCAGGCGCAATACCGCGCGGCCCTGTCGCAGCTGTTTCGCATGAAGGAGCCGCCGACCGAGATGGCCGCCGGCGACGGCAGCAGCGGCGCACCGGCCCCGGCCGCGCCCGTGATCGTCCTGCCACCGCAAGCCCAGCCGACAGGCCAAGCGATCTGAGCCGCTGCCGCGCCCGCTTTGTTACCCTTGGGCGCATGCCGCCCCTTCCCGACGCACCGGCCCTCTCGCAATCCGCGCCGCGTGCCACGGTCATGTCGCCCGCGCTGGTCGTGCTCACGCTGGCCTTGCTGCTGGGCATCCAGCCCGTCACCACCGATCTCTACCTTCCCGCGCTCCCGGCCCTGGCCAGCGGCTTCGGCGCGCGCATGTCGCAGGCGCAGCTCACGCTGAGCGCACTGCTGCTGGCCTTCGGCTGCGCGCAGCTCGTGCTGGGGCCGCTGTCCGATCGCTTCGGCCGTCGGCCCGTGCTGCTGTGGGGCCTGGGCGCCTATGTGGCGGCGAGCCTCGGCGGCGCGCTCGCGTCTTCGATCGAGCTGCTGATCCTCTGGCGCACGCTGCAGGGTGCGGCAATGGGTGCGGCGGTGATGGCCGCGCGCGCCATCGTGCGCGACCTCTACCAGCCGGCCGACGGCGCACGCGTCATGTCGCGCGCGCTCACCGGCCTGGGCGTGATCGCCTGCCTGTGCGCCCCGATGGGCGGCCTGCTGTCGGACCTGTTCGGCTGGCGCGTCGCGCTCATGGCACTGACGGTCTTCGGCGCCATCACGCTCGCGCTGGTCGCGCTGCGCTTCGGCGAAACGCTGGCGCGTCCCAATCCGCATGCGCTGCGCGTCTCCACGCTGTTCTCCACCTGGGCGATGGTGCTGCGCCATCCCACCTTCCTCGCCTTCTCGGCGCTCACCACCTCGGCCTACGGCCTGCTCTTCACCTTTCTCGCCGCCTCGTCCTTCGTCTTCATCCAGGTGCTCGGCCTCACGAAGACGCAGTACGGGCTGGTGATGCTGTGGAGCTCGCTCGCCTACATCGCCGGCACTTTCATCTGCCGGCGCTGGCTGCCGCGCTATGGCGTGCGCGGCAGCGTGGCGCGCGCCTCGCTGCTCTCGCTGGCCGGCGGCAGCGCGATGGGCCTGCTGGCGCTGGCCGGCGTGCATTCGGTCGCCGCCATCGTGGCACCGCTCACGCTGATCATGCTGGCGCACGGCGTGCACCAGCCTTGCGGGCAGACCGGCGCGGTCGGCCCCTTTCCGCAGGCTGCCGGCGCGGCCTCGGCGCTCAACGGCTTTCTGATGATGCTGGCGGCCTTCGGCATCGGCGGCTGGCTCGGCGCGCGCATGGACGGCACCGTGCTGCCGCTCGCGCTCGGCATGTGGTTCTGGAGCGCCTGCCTGGCGCTCGTCGCATGGACGCTGGTGCGCAGGTACGGCCCAACGCATGAACACTAGAGCAGGGTACGTGGCTCTGGCCGGACCGACGGCTTCGGGCAAGACCGCGGCCGCGCTCGCAATCGCGCACGCACGGCAGGTCGAGATCGTCAGCGTCGATTCGGCCCTGGTCTACCGCGGCATGGACATCGGCACCGCCAAGCCCACGCCGGCCGAGCGCGCCGAGGTGCCGCACCACCTGATCGACATCCGCGATCCGCGCGAGCCCTACAGTGCGGCCGCCTTCGTCAACGACGCCACGCGGCTCATCGCCGAGATCCGCGCGCGCGGCCGGCTGCCGCTGCTGGTGGGCGGCACCATGCTCTACTTCAAGGCGCTGGCCGAGGGCATCGATGCCATGCCCGCGGCCGACCCTGCCCTGCGGCGGCAGCTCGAGGCCGAAGCCATTGCGCTGGGCTGGCCCGCGATGCACGCGCGCCTCGCCGAGGTCGATGCGCTGACCGCCGCGCGGCTCGCGCCCAACGACAGCCAGCGCATCCAGCGCGCGCTGGAAGTGTGGCTGACGAGCGGCCGCACCATGGCCAGCTTCCACGCCGAGCAAGGGGCGGGCGGCATGCCGCCGCTGGCGCTCTTCTCGCTCGAGCCCACCGAGCGCGCCTGGCTGCACCAGCGCATTGCCGAACGCTTCGACGCGATGCTCGCGGGCGGCCTCCTCGACGAGGTGCGGGCCCTGCGCGCGCGCGGCGATCTCGCGCCAGAGCTGCCTTCGATGCGCAGCGTCGGCTATCGCCAGGCCTGGGAAGCGCTGGACGGCCTCTTTCCCATGGCGGAGCTGCGCGAACGCGGCATCGCTGCGACGCGCCAACTGGCCAAGCGACAGATCACCTGGCTGCGCAGCATGCCCGAGCGCCGCGTGATCGCGGCGGAAGCGCCCGATGCGGTCGAGCGCATCGTGCACCAGGTGTGCGAGATCGCATGACGCTGCGGATCAGCGAGCTGGCCAAGCGCTACGGCGACGCGACCGTCTTCGAGCAGGTGTCGCTCGAAGTCGCGCCGGGCGAGTTCGTCGCCGTCGTCGGCGAATCGGGCGTCGGCAAGTCGACACTGCTCAACTGCATGGCCGGACTCGACAGCTGGGACGCCGGCAGCGTCATGCACGACGGCATCGACATCGGCGCGCTCGATGCCGAGGCGCGCGCGCTGTGGCGCCGCAAGCAAGTCGGCTTCGTGTTCCAGGCCTTCCATGTGCTTCCGCACCTGGACGTGGCGCAGAACGTCGCGCTGCCGCTGATGCTGCTCGCGCGACCCGACCCGGCGCGCGTGGCCCACATGCTCGATGCGGTCGGGCTGGGCGGTCTCGGCGAGCGCCTGCCCCAGCAGCTGAGCGGCGGCCAGCTGCAGCGCGTGGCCATCGCGCGTGCGCTGGTGCACCGGCCGGCGCTGCTCCTGGCCGACGAACCGACCGGCAATCTCGATCCGAAGACCGCCGGGAAGGTGATGGACGTGCTGCTGGCGCAGACCCGCGAGCATGGCGCCTCGCTGGTGCTGGTGACGCATTCCGAGGCGGCCGCGGCGCGTGCGGACCGCGTGCTGCACCTGAGCGCGAGCGGCATCCGGGCCTGATCCCCGGCCTGGGGAAAGCCCCAGGTGGCGGTTGTCGTCATAGATCGTATTCTGTATACAGAGTTCAGAACGACCCCGCCGATGCCCGCCCACCTCGTCCAGATCGCCGCCGCCCCCGACCTCGTCGACCAGGTCTACCGCGCGCTGCTCGATGCCATCAGCGGCGGCTCGCTGGCGCCCGGCGAGCGCATCACGCAGGAAGACCTGGCCAGGCGCCTGGCGGTCTCGCGCCAGCCGGTGCTGCAGGCGCTGCGCCTCTTGAAGAAAGACGGCTTCGTGCTCGACGCGCCGGGCCGCGGCGTTCTGGTCGCGCCGCTCGATGCCGAATGGACCGCCAAGGTCTACCAGGTGCGCGGCGCGCTCGACGTGCTGGCGGCGCGTCTCGCGGCCGAGCAGCGCTTCCAGATCGATCCCAAGCTGATCGAGCGCGGCCGCCGTGCCGCGCGCGGCCGCAGCGTCGAAGCCATGATCGATGCCGACATGGCTTTTCACCACGCCATCTACGTCGCCTCGGGCAATCCGCTGATCGCGCAGAGCGCCGACCAGCACTGGTGCCACCTGCGCCGTGCCATGGGCGCGGTGCTGCAGTCCGAACCGCAGCGCGAGTCGCTGTGGGACGAGCATGAGGCAATCGCCCGCGCCATCGCGGCCGGCGACGCCGACACCGCCGCGCGCCTGAGCGAAGAGCATGGTGCGCAGGCCAGCCTGACCCTCGGCAAGCGGCTGGCCGAACGCCTTTCCGCCCGCACCCCCACCCACGCAGGAGATACCGCATGAGACTCAGCCCCGAGCAGCACGCGCAGTTCGAGCGCGACGGCTACCTCTTCTTCCCCGGCCACTTCTCTGCCGAAGAGACCAAGGTCCTCACGGACGCCGTGCCCGAGCTCTACAGCCGGCGCGAGGCCTTCAACGTGCGCGAGAAAGGCTCCGACGCCGTGCGCACCAACTTCGCGGCGCACCTGATCAGCGAACCCTTCGCCCGCCTCGCGCGCCATCCGCGCATGGTGGGCCCGGTGAGCGACCTGTTCGAGGAACAGGTCTACATGCACCAGTTCAAGATCAACGGCAAGATGGCCTTCGAGGGCGATGTCTGGCAATGGCACCAGGACTACGGCACCTGGCTCAACGACGACCTGATGCCGACCGAGCGCGCGATGAACGTCGCAATCTTTCTCGACGACGTGAACGAGTTCAACGGGCCGCTGATGTTCATACCCGGCAGCCACGTGAAGGGCGTGGTGGAGGCCAAGCACGACCTCACGACCACCAGCTATCCGCTGTGGACCGTCGACAACGACCTGATCCGCCAACTCGTGGATCGCGCCGGCGGGAAGAACGGAGGCATCGTCTCGCCCAAGGGCCCCGCGGGCTCGATGATCCTCTTCCACAGTTGCCTCGTGCATGCCTCGGGCAGCAACCTCTCGCCCTTCAACCGCGTGGCCGTGTACCTGAGCCTGTGCGCGGTCAGCAACCACATCCGGCGCTTCAAGCGGCCGGAGTACATCGCGCATCGCGACTTCACGCCGATCGAGATGCTGCCGGACGACTGCCTGCTGAAGTCCTACCCGGTCGAGGTGCCGTGGAAGAACGGCCTGCCCGAGAGCGCTTTGCGCACCTCGCTCGAAGAAATCGACACCGTGGCGGCCTGACCCATGAGCCTCCACACCCGACTTCAACAACGCGCGGCCGACGGCAAGCCGGTGCGCATCGGCCTGATCGGCGCCGGCAAGTTCGGCTCCATGTACCTGGCGCAGATTCCGCGCACGCCCGGTGTGCAGCTGGTCGCCATCGCCGACCTCTCGCCTGCCGCTGCGCGCGCCAACCTCGAACGCGTCGGCTGGAAGCCGGATCGCGCCGCCGCCCGTTCGGTGCAGGAAGCGCTGCAAAGCGGCAGCACCTGGATCACCGAGGACTGGCAGGCCGTGACGCGCGAGCCCTCGATCGACATCGTGGTCGAGTGCACCGGCAACCCGGTGGCTGCGGTCGACCACTGCCTCGATGCCTTCGCGCACGGCAAGCACGTGGTCAACGTCACCGTCGAGGCCGATGCCTTCTGCGGCCCGCTGCTGGCGCGTCGCGCGCAGCAGGCGGGCGTGGTGTATTCGCTCGCCTTCGGCGACCAGCCGGCGCTGATCTGCGACCTGGTCGACTGGGCGCGCACCTGCGGCTTTCCGGTGGTGGCGGCCGGGCGCGGCCACAAGTGGCTGCCGCACTTCAGCGAGTCGACTCCCGAGACCGTGTGGGACAACTACGGCCTCACGCCCGAGCAGGCGCGGCGCGGCGGGCTCAACCCGAAGATGTTCAACAGCTTCCTCGACGGCTCCAAGCCCTCGATCGAAAGCGCGGCGGTGGCCAACGCCACCGGGCTCGGCGTGCCTTCCGACGGCCTGCTCTATCCGCCGGCCAGCGTGGAAGACATTCCCTTCGTCACGCGGCCGAAGAGCGAAGGCGGCGTGCTCGAACGCAAGGGCATGGTGGAAGTGGTTTCGTCTCTCGAAGCCGACGGCCGCAAGATCCCCTACGACATCCGCATGGGCGTGTGGGTCACGGTCGAGGCCGAGACCGAGTACATCAAGAACTGCTTCGAGGAATACAACGCGCACACCGATCCGAGCGGGCGCTACTTCACGCTCTACAAGCGCTGGCACCTGATCGGCCTCGAAGTCGGCGTCTCGGTCGCGAGCGTGGCGCTGCGCGGCGAGGCGACCGGCGTCGCGACCTGCTGGAACGCCGACGTGGTGGCCACCGCCAAGCGCGACCTCGCGGCCGGCGAAACGCTGGACGGCGAAGGCGGCTACACCGTGTGGGGCAAGCTGCTGCCGGCGGAGCGTTCGATGCGCATCGGCGGCCTGCCGCTCGGCCTGGCGCACAACATCAAGCTCGTGCGGCCGGTGAGGAAGGGCCAGAGCCTCTGCTGGGCCGACGTGGCGATGGACACCACGACCCACGCCTACAAGATCCGCCACGAGATGGAATCGATGTTCGCGCCGGCGCAAGCCAGGGCCGCCTGATGGGGTTGACCGCGGTCGCCCTGCGCCAGGCCATGGCCGCAGGCACGCTGACCGCCGAAGCCGCAGCCCGTGCCGCGCTCGAGCGCATTGCCGAACGCGAGCCACTGATCCATGCCTGGCAGCATGTCGATGCCGAGGGCGCCATCGCCGCGGCCCGCGCGCAGGACGTGCGCGGCCGGCCCGGCCTGCTGGGCGGCGTGCCGATCGGCGTTAAGGATCTCATCGCCACCGCCGACCTGCCCACGCGCTACGGCTCGCCGATCTACGAGGGCTTCCGCCCCGCGGCCGATGCAGAGTGCGTCGCGCTGGCGCGCGCGGCCGGCGCGCTCGTGATCGGCAAGACCGTGACCACCGAGTTCGCCTACTTCTCGCCCGGCCCCACGGCCAACCCGCACAACCCGGCCCACACGCCGGGCGGCTCGTCCAGCGGCTCGGCCGCCGCGGTGGCCGACGGCATGGTGCCGATCGCCTTCGGCACGCAGACCGCGGGATCGCTGATCCGCCCCGCTTCCTTCTGCGGCGTGTTCGCGCTCAAGCCCGCCTTCGGCATGCTGAGCCTCGAAGGCATCAAGCCCTTCTCGCCCTCGCTCGACACCCTGGGCTGGCTGGCGCGCAGCGCTGATGACCTGGAACTGATGCGCTGTGCGATGAACGGCACGGCCTTCGCGCCGCTGGCAGCGGCCGAACCACGCGCCCTGCGCATCGGCGTCTGCCGCACCCACGAATGGCCGGCCATCGATGCCGGCGGCGCAGCGTCCTTCGAGCAGGCGCTGAAACTGGCCGGTGCGGCCGGCGTCGCGCTGCGCGACATCGCCCTGCCCGCCGCATGGGCCAGCCTGGTGGAGGCGCAGAAAACCGTGATGGCCTACGAAGCCGCGCGCCAGCTCGACACCGAATGGCGCCAGCACCCCGAACAACTCAGCGCGGCGCTCAGCGCCTTGCTGCAAACCGGCCGCGACTGCAGCGACGAAGCCTATGCGCAGGCGCAAGCGCAAGCCGCCATCGCCCGCCGCCTGCTGCCCGAGCTGATGCGCGATGTCGATGCACTGCTGGTGCCCGCAGCACCCGGCGAGGCGCCGGCGGGCCTGGCCGCCACCGGCGACCCGGTGTTCAACCGCATCTGGACCCTGCTCGGCCCACCCTGCGTCGGCGTGCCCGGCCTGCGGGGGCCGCAAGGCTTGCCGATCGGCATGCAGCTGGTCGGCCATGCGCAGCGCGAGCGCGAGCTGCTGGCCGTGGCCGACCGCCTGCACCGCGTGTGGGCCGCGGCCTGAAGCGCTTCAGGTAGACGCAGCGAGTCGCTGGCCTGGCGCGACTCGATCAGCACCTCGCCCTGGTTTCGCGCAACCAGTATGGCTGAGACCGGCATTCACAGGTCCGCATACGGCCAGCGTCCAGGCGGCCTCCGGCCGAAGATGGTGCGCATGAATCCGAAACTCCCCCGCCCCTTCGTCAAGCTGGCCTGGTCCAACCTGGCGGCCCAGTCGGCCGAGCAGCTGAGCCTGGCCACCGTGCCGCTGGTGGCGGTGCTCGCGCTCGGCGCCGGCCCCGGCGAGATCGGCATGCTGGCCACGGTGCAGACCCTGCCCTTCCTGCTGCTGTCGATCCCGCTGGGCCTGATTGCCGACAGGAGCTCGCGGCAGCGCCTGATGCTGTGGGCGGAAGCGCTGCGCGCGCTGGCCCTGCTGGGCCTGCTCGCGGTAGTGGCGACGGCGCGCCCGTCGATCGAATGGCTGGCAGTGCTGGGCTTCATCGGCGCCGTCGGCACCGTGGGCTTCAACGTCGCGGCGCCGGCGCTGGTGCCCGCGCTCGTTCCCCGCGAAGCGCTGGCCCGCGCCAACGGGCGGCTCGAACTCGCGCGCAGCGCCGCCTTCGCCGCCGGGCCGGCGCTGGCCGGCGCGCTGGTCGCGTGGCTCGGCGCGCCGGTCGCCTTCGTGCTGGCCGCGATGTTGTCGATATCGGCCGTCGTGCTGCTGCTGCGAATTGCCGAGCCGCAGCGCGCACGCGCGACTCCACGCCATCCCCTGCTCGAGCTGCAGGATGGGGCGCGCCTGGTCTGGCAGCACGCGCTGCTGCGGCCGATCCTGCTGACGGCCGCGGCATGGAACACCTCGTGGTTCGTGCTGCAGGCTGCCTACGTGCCCTACGCGGTTCGCACGCTGGGACTGGGCGCCGGCGCGGTCGGCCTGAGCCTGGGCATCTGCGGCGCCGGCATGGTGGCCGGCGCGCTGCTGGCTTCGCGCATGGTCGCCCCGATGCCGCTGGGCCGGGCGATCCAGTTCGGGCCCGTGTCCTCGGTGCTGGCAGCGCTCTTGATGACGGCCACGCTGGCGGTGCCCAGCGGCGCGCTCGCGGCGATCTCGCTGTTCCTGTTCGGCGTGGGTCCGATCGTCTGGGTCATCACCTCCACCACGCTACGGCAGACCGTCACGCCCAACGCGATGCTGGGCCGCGTCTCGGCCGTGTTCCTCACGGTCAATGCCGGCGCACGTCCGGTCGGCGCGGCCCTGGGCGGCATCGTCGGCGCGGCATGGGGCGAGCCGGCCTGCCTGCTGCTGGCCCTCGCGGGCTTTCTGCTGCAGGCCTGGCTGATCCTGGGCTCGCCGGTCCGCTCGCTGCAGCGGCTGCCGGCGCAGGTGGCCTAGAACTTCCCGAGCACGTTGACGAAGAAGCCGCGGCTGCGGTAGCTGAGATCCGTCAGGTTGTCGGAGAAGTCGGTGAAGTTGTAGCCCACGCCCACCTTGAAGTTCTCGTTCACGTGGTAGTAGCCGGCGGTCAACCAGCCGGTGCGGCGGTCGCCGAGTTCCTTGGCGCGCAGCGAGCGCAACTCCGCCATCCAGCTCCAGTTGCGCACCACCTTCCAGTCGATGCGCACGATGGCGAGCTCGGCCGAGCTCTTGAACCACTGCGCCGAATCGTCGCGGCTGGGCCGCAGCTCGCCGCGGCGCCATGCGTACTTGCCGCCCAGGGTCCAGCGCGCGTCGAGGTCGTAGGTGGCGTCGATCGCGAACACGCTGCTCTTCTGCTGGTAGTCCACGCCGAGCGTCGACGCCGGCCGCGTCGTCGTGTCGGTGAAGGACACCTGGCCCGGCGACGACAGGTCGTACAGGTAGGTGTACTTCAAGAGCACGTTGAGGCGGTCGTTCAGCACCGGGCGGAAGGCGTAGCCGACCACGGCCTCGGTGTACTTGGCCGCGGCGAGCGCGCCGGCGTCGCTGTTGCTGTCGGCCCAGTTGAGCTTGCCGACCCAGCGCGCATCGTCGCTGGTCTTGTAGCTGATCGCGTTGCGCAGCAGCCAGCTCTTGCGCTCTTCCAGCTGCGTGCGGTCGCGCCGGTACTCGGCGCCTCCGCTGTACTTGATGTCGGCCGATGCGTAGCCGGCGGTGAAGGCCACCGCCTCGCGCTGCACCTCGCCGATGGTTTCCGAGCCGACCGTGCCGTTCTCGAAGTTCGCGCCCAGCGTCCAGCGGCTGTCGGGCGCGTACTGCACGCCGTAGGCATGCGTGAGGCCCGGCTGCACGCCGGTGGACTGGCGATGCTCGGTGAACATGCTCACGTTGTCGGAGAGCCGCGACTTCACGCCGGTCACCAGGTTGCCGCCGCGGCCGAGCACGTTCTCGTCGCTGCGGCCGGTGTCGCGCACATAGGTCATGTAGACGCTGGAACGGTCGTTGTACTGGTAGTCGACGCCGGCCTTGCCGGCACCGCCGCCGTCGCCGCCGGAGAGCTCGCCCAGCACCGAGAGCTTGTCGGTGAAGCGATAGCGGCCGCCGAAGCCGAGGCGGTCGTTCTCCAGCCGCGTGCCGGTGCGGTGCAGGCTCTTCTGCGCGAACCCGTAGGCGCTCCATTTGTCGAGGCTGTCGTAGTCGAGCTGCACGGCGGCGTCGGTGCGCTCGCCTTCGACGCGCATCGAGCTCGGCACCAGCGGGCTGGTGAAGACGGAGTCCATGCCCTTGTCGTCGTAGCGCACGCTGGTGCCCAGCTTCCACTGCGGAGTTAGCTTGTAGCCGAACTGCGCTTCGGCCACCTCGGTGTTAAAGCCGTTGGTCTCGTTCTTGTGGTCGGCCTTCAGGCGCAGGTCAGCGCGGTCGCTCAGCGCCAGCGCGGTCGACACGCCGGCCTGCATCGAGGCGTTGGCCGTGAGCTGGCCCGGCGCCGAGAAGCCGGCGTCGCGCTTCTGCACGTAGCCCGTGACGCGGCCCGGGGTTTCGAGGCCGGCGTCCTTGAGATCGCCCTGCGCTTCGATGCGGTAGGCATTGGCGTCGATGTCCTGCCCGGGTGCGAGCACGCCGCCGTTGAAGCTGTAGCCGCCGTCGAGAGACGAGAGCTGGCCGATGCCCGTGCCCTCGGTGCGTGCGACCTCGGCCTTGAGGAAGGTGGTCTCGCTCCGGCGCAGCACCAGGTCGGCGCCGCCCAGGCTCTGATCCATGCCGATCTGCTTCTGCCGGCTCGCGGTCACGCCCAGGCGCAGGTTGTCGTTGGCCCACCATGACAGGCGGGCGCCGGTCGCGAGCGTGTCGAGCGAGCTGGCCAGCGGCGTGTACTCGTAGGTGACGACCAGGTAGGCATAGTGGCCGGTGAGGCCACCGGCGCGCACGAGGGAAGAGTCGGCCGCGATGCTCGACAGCGGCGAGCTCAGCAGCACCCGGCCCTGCAGGTAGTCGAGCTCGTAGTCGCTGGTCGGCACCAGCTGCTGGCGCGAGAGCACGAGGCCCGAGTCGCGGTCGCGGATCTCGACGAACACCTGCTCGGCGCCGCGCGTGATGTCCTGGTTGCGCAGGTAGTAGAGCGAGCCACCGGTGCCGCGGAACTCCTCGCGCGCCGACAGCGTGCCCGGCTCGGCCGCGAACAGGTCGGCGCGCAGGCGCGCTTCGCCGAAGGCCGTCGATCCCTCGCTCAGGTGGCGCCCGTGAAAGCCGTAGAGGCCGCGGTTGATCTGCGTGAGCTCAGTCTCGCCGAAGTTGAGCTTGAAGTTGCCCCACATCGCATGCGAACGGCCGTCGTCCACGCGCAGGTAGAAGCGGCCCTGCGTAGGTGCGTCCTCGATGCTGGTGGAGTCGTCGCCGAAGGTGGCCCACGAATCCACCGGGTCGAAGCGGCGGAACAGCGAGCTCGGGTCCTTGCGGTCGAAGTTGCGGAACAGGTCGCCGAGTTCGCGTTCCTCGGTGTCGACGCTGGCGGTGAGCTGCCAGCGCTCGCTGATGCTGCCCTTGCCGTAGAAGGCGAGGCGGCCCTCGGTCCAGGTGTCGTTGTTGTAGCGGTTCTTGTCGTTGGCGAGCAGTCCAGCCGGGCCGCTGGTGCGGTCGCGTCCGACGGTGAGGTCGGCCTGGCCGACCAGGAACCAGTCCCTTGCCGGCAGGTCGAAATCGCGCCGGAACACGCGCGGCTGGCCGCTTGCATCGTTGATCGCGATCTCGCCGGTCTGCATGCGCCTCGGCACGAGCTGCTGGAACACGAAGCGGCCGTTGTCGTCCACCGGCACGGCGAAGCCGAGGGCCCGCACCGATTCGCCGGCACGGATCGCGCGGCCGCTGGCCGTCACGGTGCCGGCGGAGAGCGGGATGTTGGTGACGGCGAGGTTGCTTTCGCCGTAGGCCTTGGCGAGCTGCTTCTTCTCGTCGTCGTCGCCCGCCACCGGCAGGCGGCGCGGCGCGAGCGTGAGCGAGAAGTCCTGCGTCTCGTCGAACTGCCCGTCCTTGCCATAGACGCGCACGCGCCAGTAGATCTTGGGGTCGCTCGCGTTGTTGGCGATGCGCTCGATCAGTTCCTGCGGCACCGCCCATTCGCCGCGCAGGTCGGCATCGAGCGGCACGGTCGCCAGCGGCGTGGCCTGGCGCACATCGTTGGCGGTGAACAGCCGCAGCTCGGCCTTGGCGAGGAACAGCAGGTAATTGCTGTAGCCCGCGAAGCGGATGCGCTCGCCCGGCACCGCGGTCGTGGGCCAGGCGGCCCCGCTGAGCCGGCGCGGCTGCGAGAGGTTGTCGTACTGCAGGCGCAGGCCGTTGCGTTCCAGACCAACGTCGACGCAGCGCTGGCGGTCGGCGCTCGAAGCGGGTTGCACCTCGCCCTCGGCGTTGCCGTCGATGCTGATGCGCAGCGGCCCGGTAGCCTCGGGCAGCGGCGTGAGCATGCTGCATTGGGTGGGATCGGTGCGCGTCACGACTTCGCTGCGGCGCGGCGCTGCGGCCTCCTGCCAGAACACCTGCACCTCGACCCGGCGGTTGGCGGCCCAGTTGGCCGGATCCTGCGCCGGCGTCGCGAGCGGCTGCGCGAAGCCGCGCGAGCTGGCGGCGAAGGCGCTCTCGGGCAGGCCGAGGCGCTGGGTCAAGTAGCGGCCCGTAGCCTGCGCACGCGCGAGGCCCAGCGCTTCGTTGTCGGGGAAGCGGCTGCGCAGCGCGGGGCTGATCGGCTGCGTGTCGGTGTGGCCCACGATCTCGAAGCGCAGGCCTTGCTTGCCCTGCACCTTGGCCGCGAGTTCATCGAGGCTTTTGCGGTCCTGCGCGCTCAGCAGATCGGCGCCGGAGACGAAGGTCGGCGTGCTCGTGGCCGAGGTCAGGCCGACGCTCGCGGGCATCGCTTCGACTCGCTCGGTGCGCGTCTCGCGCAGCGCGCGCTCGTCGCCGAGCACGTAGCTGATCTTCGGCAGCTCGCGTTCCGAGGTCTGCGGAATCGCATCTGCGCCGTTAATCTCGATGGCGCGCGGATCGGCTCGGCATGCATCGCTCATGCGGCCACGCGCATCGACCGTGCATTGGCGATCGCGATCGTTCGGCGTGCTTTGCGCTGCCGCGATGGCGGCGGCGAGGCAGAGCGTACCGGCAGCGCTCGAGATGGCGGTGCGGCGAAGCACCTTGCGTGCGGAAACTTGAATCGGCTTCATGGCTTGACGGAAGCCGCTGCCAGCTCCACCTCGATGTCCAGGTTGAACAGGGCCTTGTCGGACGCGCGTCCGTAGGCTTTCCATCGTCGAAGGACCTCCTCCTTCACCGCGGCGATGCGCCGCTTCGTAAGGTCGGGGTCTTCGTCGGCGGCCGGCCGATAGGCCAGCCGCAGCACCGAGGGCTTCTCGGCCAATGCGGTGACGACGCGGTCGAGCTGCGTCGCGAACTCGGGCTTCAGTTGCACGCCCTCGAAAGCAGCCGCGTGCAGATCCAGACGAACCACGCGATGCACCGTGGCGCCGAAGTTGATCTTGACCAGCTTGCCGCGCGTCATGCGCTCGGCGGCCGGGTTCTCGGAAGTCACGCGATAGCCCGAGGGCAGCGTGCGCTCGTCGAGCTTGAGCACGAAGTTGCTGCCCGTGCCCTCCTTCGGGATCGCCGCGCAGTCGATGTGGTAGCGGCCCTCGGCGTCGGTCGTGACCAGCAGGCCGTTGACGGTCGCGACCCGTACGCCGGCCAGGCCGGGCTCGCCCTCGTCCTGGTAGCCGTTGGCGTTCTTGTCGTCGTAGACCTTGCCGATCACATCGGTGCAGTCGAACAGCGCATCGGGCACCACGCGGATCGCGGCGGTGGCGACGTTCGAGATCACCGGCCCGTTCGGTCCCTGGCGCGCGAGCACCTGGTTGACGTACTCGCCCTCACCGACGCCCACGCCGACGCCGAGCACCATCGTGAGCTTCTTGGTCTCGTTGGCGGCGAAGTTCTGGCCGGGAATCGTGAACTGGCGTCCGACCAGGCTGATCGGCGCCGGCAGCGCCGGGCCGCTCGGCAGGGTCTGGATCTTCAGCGAGCCTTCGACATACTTGAAGCCCGGCGGCAGCGTGTCGACCAGCGCCACGTTGCGCGCGATCACCGGGCGCGTGTTGCGTGCCGTGATCGTGTAGGGCACGAGCTCGGCCTTCTTCGCGTAGAGCTTGGAGCTGGTCTTGCGCAGCTCGATCTGCTGGCCGCTGCCCTCGCGGTCGAGCGGAATGTGGTTGTTGACCAGCCGCTGCCCGCCGCCGCCCGGCATCGAGAAGCGCATGAAGTAGACCGTGGTGGACCCGGCCGGCACCGGCTGCGACGGCGGCGTGACCACGCAGGGATCGGTTCCGTTCGAATCGATGCGGCCTGCCGGCGATGCGCAGCTCTGCAGGTTCAGCGGACCGTTGGTCGGCGGATAGGTGCCGGACAGCTCGTAGCCACCGGGCGGCACGACCTCGAGGCCGTAGTCGCCCGCGGGTGCGCCGGGCAGCAGGAAGAAGAAATAGGTGCCGTCGGCCTCGGTCGTCACCGAGCCGGCGCCGCCGAGCAGGTGCACCGCGGGGTCGAAGCCCGGCGGGCCGGTGAGCGTGACGCGCGCGCCCGGCACGGGCTGCGCGCTCACGCTGTCGTACACCACGCCGCTGGGGTCGAGCGGCAAGTCCTGGTTGATCACCGACGCGCCTGCGCTCAGGGTGACCGGAATGAAGGCGAGCGAGTCTGAGTTCTTCAAGGTGGGGTTGGGACCACCCGACGCGTTCTGCACCGGATCGGTCGGCCACACGCCGCCGATCACCTGGCCGCTCGGCGAACGGAAGCGCACCTGGTAGTTGCCCGGCATCAGCTCATCGAAGCGATAGCCGCCGTCGCTGCCGGTGGTCTTGGTGTCGATCACGCTCAGCGCGGACTGCGCGCAGCTCGCGGCGCCGTTCGGGCAGCCCAGCAGCTCGACCGTCCAGCCGGCGAGCACCGGCTCGTCCGGCGTACGGCTGCGATCGTGGTTGCCGTCGCGCCATACCGTGCCCGACAGCGAGGCCGGCTTGTTGGTCTTCTCGTAGAAGTCGTAGCCGGTGACGTTCGGGTTCGCGGCCGTCAGGCGCACGTTGATCCGGTTCGGCGCAGGCACGGTGCCGCCGGCGGTGCCGGGGCGCTCGCCGACCGTGTCGTAGTCCGCCGGCTGCGTCTCGGTGACGGTGTAGCCGGTCGCGTCGGACAGGGGCAGGTCGGCGAAGCTGTAGCGGCCGTCGGGGCCGGTGGTGGTGGTGCGGCTGACGGGCTGGCCGTTGGCATCGTTGCCCGTGAGCGTGATCGTGACGCCGGCGATCGGCAGGTCGTTCTGCTCCTTCACGCCGTTGCGGTTGACGTCGTTGAACACCAGGCCCGCGAGCGACCCGCCGATCTCGCCGAAGTTGTAGCCGACGCCCGTCGCTGCCACGCCGCCCGGATAGACGATGTTGGTGATGCGGTCGGGTCCGACGGTGCCGTTCGTCACGCCGTCGACGCGGCCGACCGTTTCCTGCGCGTCGGCGTAGGTCGCAGGCTGCGTCTCGGTGATGGTGTAGCCGGCGGCATTCGACGGCGGCAGGCCCAGGAACTGGTAGCTGCCGTCCGCAGCGGTGACGGTGGTCACGCTGACCGGCGTGCCCGAGGCGTTGGTGCCGGTGAGCGTGAGCGTGACGCCGGCGATGGGCGGTTCGCCGGCCGTCAGCACGCCGTCCTTGTTGCTGTCGACATAGACCTGGCCGCTCAGGCCGGGCGAAGTCTGCAGCGTGACGCTGCCGCTTCCGAAGTTGTTGCCGCCGGCCGGGTTGGTGCCGCCGTTGGTGTCGATCGAGCCGGTGGTGACGATGCTCGCGGTGTTGGTCCAGTTCGTCGCGGTCGCGGCGGCGATCTGCACCGGAATCCGCACCGTCGCCGTGCCGTTGACCGGCATGCTGGCGATGGCGCAGCTGACAGCCGAGCCGCCGACCGCGCCGCTGCAGATCGGTGCGGCGGGCGTGAAGCTTCCTGCCGTGACGGTGAACACCGGCGCGCCGGCGATCAGCATGTTGGTCGGCAGCGTGTCGCTGAAGGTCGTGGTCTCGGCTGCGTGCGGGCCGTTGTTGCGCACGTCCACCAGCCAGTCGAAGACCTGGCCGATGGCCACGTTCGTCACCGGCGTGGTGCCGCCGGACTGGACGGCGCGCTTGCCGACCACCTGCACGTCGCCGCGCAGGCGGAACAGGGTGGGCTCGGCCGCCGTGTTGTTGCCTTGCGGATCGAAGGTGCCGTTGTTGAAGCCGCTGTTCGCGAAGGCGACGGTCGCGTTGTTCGTGTAAGTGCCCTTGGCCACGCCGCGCAGGCGCACGCGCACCGAGACGCTGGCAGGCTCGCCGGTCGCGTTCGCGCCCGTGCCGCCCAGGAGCGCGACGGTGCAGCTGATGCTGCCGCCGGCGACGCCGACGGTCACGCCCGAGGTGTTGCAGCTCACGCCCGGGGGCAACGGACCGACCACTTCCACGAAGGTGGGCGAGCCGGGCACACTGGACAGCGTGTCGGTCAGCACCACGTTCTCGGCAGCCGACGCGCCGTTGTTGGTGACCGTCAGCATGTAGGTCACGATGTCGTCCACGTTCACCGGGTCGATGTCGTCGGTGTTGTTGACCAGCAGGTCGTAGGCCGGGCCGGTGATCGCGGTCGGTTCGGTGGCCGTGTTGTTGGCGGCGCCGCCGGCGATCTCGGGCGTCGCGGTGGTGATGACGACCGTGTTGCTGATCGAACCGGATCCGCCACCCGCGACGCTCAGGGAAACGAGCGGACGCACCTCCACCGTGACGGTCTGCTGGCTTCCGCGATTGATCTGCGCCCAGGTGCAGGACAGCGTGTTGTTGCCCGGCCCGGTCACGGAGCCGACAGCCGGGATCGAGCAGCTGGCGCCGCCACTGGCGCTCGCCGACAGGAAGACCAAGCCGGCCGGCAGCGTGTCGTTGACAGTGACATTGAACGCGTTGCTCGCGCTGGTGGCGGACGGATTCCTCGCAGTGATGACATAGGTCAGCTTCTGGCCCGCGGGAACCGGGTCCGGGGTATCGGTCTTGGTGACCGCGACGTCGGTGCGTGCGAGGAAGAAGGCCGTCGCGTTCGAGGTGTTGTTGGCCAACCCGGTGTCGGCGACGGTCTGGCTCAGTGCGAACGCCGTGTTGGTGCGCTGGAAGTCGTCGCTACCCGAAGTGCCGTTGCCAAAATGGCGAACCGCCACCTGCACGCGCGGGCAGTTGCTGCCGGCCGTGCAGACTGGCAGCGACGTGACGGTGCAGCCGGACAGCGAAACGTTGGAGGCGGAAGCCACCAAAGTGCAGCCGGGTGCGAAGGTGCCGATGCCGGCGATGGGCGTCACGCTGTAGTCGCCTGGCACGGCGTTGAAGACGTTGTTGAACACGTCGGTCACGTCCACGCCCGTGGCGACATCCGGTCCCGCGTTGACGATCTCGATCTCCCAGGTGATCGACTCGCCGGCCAGTTGGCGATTGCCTGCGCTGTCGCCGATGCCGACGACGCGCTTCAGGGTGGCGATGTCGGCCTGCTGCGCAGGCGGCTGCGGCGTGATGCCGACGCCCACGCAGTTGTTGGGCGCGTTGTTGTCGATCGGCCCGTTGGCGCTGCTGACGCACATGTTGTTGGTCAGCGTGGCGCCCGTGGTCGTTGCCTGCGCGTTCACCGTGATCACGGGCGTGGTCGCGTTGACCGCGAGCGCGACGTTGGTGCTGGTGCAGGTGATGGTCGCGGGCCCTGCGAGCGGCAGCGCGCCGCTCGGCACACAGGAGAATCCGGCGGGCGCAGAGATGCTGTTGACCTGCAGCCCGGCAGGCAGGTTGTCCGTCAGCGTGAGGGTGCCGGTGGCGGGGAAGGCGGTCGGCCCGAGGTTGGTGGTCGAGAGCCGGTAGTCGAAGACTTGGTTGACCGGAATCGCGGCCTGCGGCCAGCTCTTGCTCTTGTTGGCGCGCAGGTCGGAGATCGGATCGGTCACCGTGGTGGCCACCGTGCCGTTGGCCGATGTCACGCCGGGCGCCGACACGGTCGCGGTGTTGTTGACGCCGACGACCGGCGTCAGCGCACGCACTGGCACCGTCACGATGCCGAGCGTCTGGTTGTAGCCCGCCGCGCCGCTGCCGCTGCGCGTGCACGACAGCGTGGCGCCTGCCGTGGGGCAGCTGCTCGACGCGGTACAGGTCCAGGCACCCGACGTGAAGTTCGTCGGCCCCACCACGCAAAAGTTGGCGGGGATCGGATCGGTCAGCTCAACGCCTGCGGGATAGTCGCCGCTGTAGCGCGCGTCGAGCAGGAAGTTGAAATCGCTGCCGGTCACCACGGGGTCGGGCACTGACTTGGTCTTGTCGACCGAGATTGCACTGCCCGGCGTCACCGAGGTGTTGAACGTGGCCGAGTTGTTGGTCGAGACCCCATCGCCCACGCCGCCGCCGGCCGTGACCGCTGCCGCATGGGTCAGCGTGGAGCCGTTGCCGGCGGAGACGACACCGCTGACTGAAAAGATTCGGTTCGCATTCAGCGCCAGTGCGCCGACCGTGCAGGTCAGCGTCGAGCCGCCCACCGAACAGCCGGCCGGCGGCGTCGGGATGGTGAAGCCCGGCGGAATCGAGTAGCTCAGCGTCGAGCTCGGCGATGCATCCGGGCCCAGGTTGTCGACGCGAATCTGGAACACCTGCGTGCTGCCTGCAGGCGCGGTCGCGGGACCGCTGATAGTGGCGCTGAGGTCGGCCCCGGCATTGACCGTGGTCGACTGGCTCTGGGAGCCGCCCGGAACCGTGGCCGTGACCTGCAACGAGCCCGCGGCCGCGGTCGTCGAACGGACCAGAAACGAAATCAGCGCCGTCTGGTTGGCAGCGAGGTTGACGCCGGTACAGCTCAAGGTGCCCGGCCCGGCTTGGTTGGCAGCCATGCCCGCGCACGACACGCCCGGCGGCCAGGTGCCCGGACCGGCGTACACGCCGTTGGCTGGAACATCGAAGCTGAAGGCACCGCCGGTGACCGGCAGGCCGTTCGTTTCGCTGATCCCCACCGTGTAGGTCACGGTGCCCCCCGCCGAAACCGGATCGGGCGTGTCGGTGACCGACGAGATCGTCAGCTGCGCCTGCGCCGCCCCCGCCATCGCGAAGAGGAACGAAACAGCCATGCGGCGGCTGAACCGACCGATCGGCCCTTTGAAAATTCGGAGCATTCCCAACCCTCTTGAAAACCCGCGCCGTGCTTGGTGTGACGGCGAAACGGGCGCGATGTTATTTGTTGTTCTTTTGTGTTTCTATATGTATGTACACGGCACACAACGTTTCAGCCGAACTACTTCGCGATTCGCAAATACTGCACATGCCGCTGTCGAAATGCCTTATTGCCGGCCGTCATTGGGTTGAGCGATCCTGCTCGCCGGTCCTTTTTCTTCCGGAACGGAGCTTTCCCATGCAATACATGCTGTTGTTCTATCAACCCCAATCCGAGTTCGACCAGCGCGACGAGGCGGCGGCACAGGCGTACCGCGCCGGCTGGATGGACTACGTCGGCGCGATCCGCCAGTCGGGCATCGTGCAGAACGGCCACGGGCTGCATCCGCCGATGACCGGCACCACGCTGCGCGTGCGCGGCGACAAGCGGCAGGTGCAGGACGGCCCCTTCGCCGACACCAAGGAGCAGCTCGGCGGCTACTTCGTGATCGAGGTGCCCGACCTCGACGCCGCGCTCGAGTGGGCCGCGCGCGCGCCCTGCGCCACCACCGGCGGCGTGGAGGTGCGTCCGGTTTTCATCGCACCCTAGCCTGCATGTGACAGGCTCTGCCGCCATCCAGGCCGCGCACGAAGCCGCCGAGCGGGCCGCCCGCCAGTCCTATGGCCGGCTGGTCGCGACCCTCTCGGCGCGCACGCGCGACATCGCCGCGTCGGAAGACGCGCTGGCCGATGCCTTCGCGCGCGCCCTCGAGCGCTGGCCGCACGAAGGCATTCCGGAGCAGCCCGAGGCCTGGCTGCTCAGCGTGGCGCGCAACCGCACGTTCGATGCGTGGCGCCACCGCCGCGTGCAGGGCGAGGCCACACAGACCCTGCTTCTGCTGGCCGATGAGTTCGCGGCCGACACGGCCGGCGGCGAGGCCGTGCCCGACGAGCGGCTGCGCCTCTTCTTCGTCTGCGCGCACCCGGCCATCGATGCCGCGGCGCGCGCGCCGCTGATGCTGCAGACCGTGCTCGGGCTCGATGCGGCACGCATGGCGGGCGCGTTTCTGGTCGCGCCCTCCACGCTCGGCCAGCGCCTGGTGCGGGCCAAGGCACGCATTCGCGCGGCCGGCATTCCGTTCGAATTTCCGCAGACGCGCGATCTGGCGCAGCGGCTGCAGGACGTGCTCGATGGCATCTACGCGGCCTACGGCACCGGCTGGGACGACGTCGACGGCGCCGACGCGGCGCAGCGCGGCCTCACCGTCGAAGCCATCGCGCTGTGCCGCATCCTGTGCGGCCTGATGCCGTGCGAGCCCGAACCGCATGGGCTGCTGGCCCTGATGCTATTTTGCGAAAGCCGTGCCGCCGCTCGGCGCGGCGCAGGCGGCGACTACGTGCCGCTCGACGTGCAGGACATCGCGCGCTGGAACCATGCGATGCGCCAAGAGGCCGAACAGGTGCTGCAGCATGCAGCAGCCCTGAAGTCGCTCGGTACCTACCAGATGGAAGCCGCGATCCAGTCGGCCCACTGCGCGCGCCGGTTGGGCGCGCAGGTTCCGCCGGATGCGCTGGTCGCGCTGTACGACGGGCTGCTCGCATGGCGCCCGAGCATCGGGGCCCGCGTGAGCCGTGCCTGCGCGGTGGCGATCGCCGAAGGCCCGGCCGCGGGCCTGCAGGCGCTCGATGCCATCGCCATCGCAGAAGTCGCGAGCTATCAGCCCTACTGGGCCGCGCGCGCCCACCTGCTCGGCGGCACCGGCGAGCCGGCCGCAGCCCGCGAGGCCTATGCGCGCGCGGCCGGCCTCAGCACCAGCCCGACGGTGCGCGCCTACCTGGCCGCGCAAGCCGAACGGCTTTGAACGAGCGCGCAGAATCGCGAGCTCATGCGAGCGCTTCTTCGTACTTTCTCCTGGCAGGAACTGCGCCACCATCCCTGGCGCAACGCCGCCGCCATGCTGGCGGTGATGCTGGGCGTGGCGCTGGCCTTCTCGGTGCAGCTCATCAACGCGTCGGCGCTCGACGAGTTCGCGAGCGCCGTGCGCTCGGTCAACGGCCAGCCGGACCTGGAATTGCGTGCGGCGCAAGGCGGCTTCGACGAAGCCGTGTTCGCGCGCGTGGCGCAGCAACCGCAGGTGACGCTGGCCAGCCCGGTGCTCGAATCGCAGGCCGTGGCGCTCGCGGGCGATGGGCGCCGCATCGCGCTGCGCGTGATCGGCGTCGATGCGCTGGTGCTGCCCACGATCGCGCCTGCGCTGATGCCGCAGCCGGCAAAGGACGCCGACCGCTTCGCGCTGTTCGCGCCGGACACGCTGTTCCTCAATGCCGCCGCGCGCACCGCGTTCGGCGAAACGGCCACCACGGCGCAGCTGCGCATCGGCACGCAGCAGCACACGTTGCGCGTGGCCGGCCAGGTGGCGGCCGGCGGCAGCGCGCTGGCGGTGATGGACATCGGCGCTGCGCAGGATCTCTTCGGCCGCGCCGGGCAGCTCACGCGCATCGACCTGCGGCTCGCGCCCGGCATCGACCGCGCGGCCTTCATCCGCTCGCTGCAGGAATCGCCGGGCTGGCCCGCCGGCATCCGGATTGCCGAGCCCGGCGATGCAGCCGAACGAGTGAGCAATCTCTCGCGGGCCTACCGCGTGAACCTCACGGTGCTCGCGCTGGTGGCCTTGTTCACCGGCGCCTTCCTGGTGTTCTCGGTGCTCGCGCTCAGCGTCGCCAAGCGCGCGCAGCAGTTCGCCTTGCTAGGCGTGCTGGGCCTCACGCCGCGCGAGCGGCTGCGGCTGGTGCTCGCCGAATCGCTGGTGCTGGGCGTCATCGGCAGCGTCGCCGGCATCGCGCTCGGCACCGCGCTCGCGGCCTTCGCGCTGCGCGTGCTGGGAGGCGATCTCGGCGGCGGCTATTTCGAAGGGGTGACACCGACCCTGCGCTGGAGTTCGGGCGCCGCGCTGCTCTACGGCGGCCTCGGCCTGCTCGCCGCGGCGGTCGGCGGCTGGTGGCCCGCGCGCGCGGCCCAGGCGCTGCCCGAGGCGCAGACGCTCAAGGGCCTGGGCCCCGCGCCGACGCAAAGCGGCGCGCACAAGCTGGCGCTGCTGTTGATCGCGGCCGGTGCGGGGCTGGCGACGGCACCGGCGGTCTTCGGCATCCCGATCGCGGCCTACCTCTCGGTGGGCTTCCTGCTGGTCGGCGGCATCGCCGCCCTGCCCTGGCTGATCGCGCTGCTGTACGACCGGCTCGCGCCCCTGTTCGCGCGCCGGGTGCTGCCGATGCTCGCGATCGAACGCGCACGGCGCATGCGCGGCACGGCGGCGGTGGCCGTCAGCGGCGTGGTCGCGAGCCTGAGCCTGGCGGTGGCGCTGACCGTCATGGTCGCGAGCTTTCGCGAGTCGGTCACGCACTGGCTCGACGTGGTGCTGCCGGCCGATCTCTATGTGCGCAGCGCCACCGCCGGCAGTTCGAGCCAAAGCGAGCAGGCCGCCTTCATGCCGGCCTTCGTGCAGGCGCTCGCGCGAGTGCCCGGCGTGGCGCGCACCGGCACGCTGCGCACGCGCGCGCTGCTGCTCGATCCCACGCGGCCGGCGGTCACGCTGATCTCGCGCAACATGGGGGATGAAGCATCGCGCTCATTGCCCTTGCTCGGTGCGGCACTGCCGGTGCCCGCGGGCCGGATCGGCATCTACGTCAGCGAGGCGATGGTCGAGCTCTACGGCGCGAAGCCGGGCACGGAGTTCGACGCGCTTGCCAAGGCCTTCGGCGGCGGCCAGCGCTTCTTCGTCGCCGGCGTCTGGCGCGACTACGTGCGTCAGTTCGGCGCCATCACCATGGATGCACGCGACTTCGAGCGCCTGACCGGCGACCGCAGCGTGAGCGACATCTCGCTGTGGCTCGCGCCGGGGACGTCGGAAGCGCAGGTGCAGCAAGCGGTGCGTGCGGCCGCCGCCGCCGAGCCGATCGAGATCGCCTCCGTCGGCCAGCTGCGCGCGACCTCGCTGCGCATCTTCGATCGCAGCTTCGCCGTCACCTACTGGCTGCAGGCGGTGGCGATCGGCATCGGCCTGTTCGGCATCGCGGCCAGCTTCAGCGCGCAAGTGCTGGCGCGGCGCAAGGAGTTCGGGCTGCTCGCGCACCTGGGCTTCACGCGCGCCCAGGTGCTCGCGGTGGTGGCGGGCGAAGGCGCCGCCTGGACCGCCATCGGCGCGCTCGCCGGCCTGGTGCTCGGGCTCGCGGTCTCGGTGGTGCTGGTGCACGTGGTCAACCCGCAGAGCTTCCACTGGACCATGGACCTGCTGGTGCCGTGGACGCGCCTCGCCGCGCTGTGCGCCGCGGTGGTGGCGGCCGGCACCATCACCGCCTGGCTGGCGGGCCGCGCGGCAGCCGCGCGCGATGCGGTGCTGGCAGTCAAGGAAGACTGGTGACGGGCACCGCCTTCTTGGCGATCAGCATCTCGTAGAAGGCCGGCTCCAGCTCGGTCCGCTTCTTGACGACAAGCCTGAAGCCCATGAGCAGCGAACAGAGAAAGAACCAGAGCTTGACGGCGCGCCCTCCCCCTTGCGTCGAAGGAACCCGGTCGACGAAGTAGAACTCCGTGTAGCCGTTCTCCTTGAGCAACTCGATCGCCTCCGACTTGCCGTCCTTGAACGCACTGAAGTGCTGTTCGAATACGACGATGGGCGAGCACTCGCGCAGGATTCTCTCCATTCCCTTGAGCGCCTGTGCTTCATGTCCCTCGATATCGATCTTGACCAGGCGGATGTCCTTCAGCTCCTGGAAATAGTCGTCCAGCTTCCAGCAGTTCACCTGGATGGTGTTGCAGCCCAGCGGCGCGTCGATGATGCGGGAGTACCCGACGTTCACCGTCTCCAGGCGGAATGCGGCCAGCCCGTTTCTGTCCGACGCCGCGATCTGATGGCACTGGATATTGGAAGCCAGCGAAGCATTCATCATGAGTACGCCGAAGGTTCGAGGAGAAGGCTCCACGGCGTGGACGACCTCGAAGTGCCGGGCGAGAAAGACGCTGTGGTTGCCGATGTTCGCTCCCACATCGAGCATCGCGCCCCCGACGACATGGTGGTCCGTGAGCCAATGCGCCAGCGCCTCGAGCTCCTCGTGCTCCCAGTAGCCGTACAGGTTGATGCCCTGGCCGATCAGATCGGAGGAAAAGATGACGAACTGTGGATACCTTTCGGCCGCCCGCTGCGTGAACAGCGGGAAGAAAAGCTTGGTGAAGACCGCGCTCTTCAAAAGCCGTTCCGCTGCGTAGCTTCGTCCGAAATTGATCAAGGGGAGTGCCGGTGGTTACCCAGCGCCCGGTTGGATTACCCGGCCCACGAGAACGGCGCGAAGTGTCCGTTGCGCGTACCGGTCGCGTCGTCCCAGTCGATGCCGAACGCGTGAACGCTGCTGCGCGTCGCCTTGGCGAGCGCCAGCCGGCTGTTCACCGGGTGGACCGTGTTGTCCACGCCGATGGCCTGGTCGGGCGCGACCGCGCTCGCGATGCCCACGCACGCCTGGTCGACCAGCTCGCCGGCGCGCACCGCGCGCTTCAGCCCGTCGACGTCGAATTGAATCGGGCGCCGCTCGACGCCTGCGACGCGGCCGACGAGCGGCCCGAGCGCCGCCATCGGGCCGCCAGCCGCTCCTGTCGCGATGGCGGCGATCGCTTCGGCCTGCGGATCCGAAGCACGGTCGTCGACGATCAGCCCGACCGTGATGTTGCCGTCGGCCATCGCGCCCGGCGAATGCATCAGCACGATGAACGACAGGCCGTCGAGCTTCACGCCGTCCTTCTCGCCCTTGTCGATGCGCATCGCGAACGCGGCCTTGCAATCACCCTCGGTCGGCCGTGCCGTGAGGTTGGAGGTGATGCAGGGACAGAGAAAGGCGCAGTTGCATGTCTCCATGTACTCGCCGTCTACATGCCAGTTGGTCATCAGGATTCTCCCGACAGAAGGGCCGTCAAGAATGCTATGCCGATCGCCGGGTGCCTGCAAGTTGCCGGGTTGACAGGCCGACGCGAGGCGCGGATCGTCCGGGGCAGGTGTTGGATCGAATGGCGGTTGCGCACAGGAGGCTATCGATGGCACAGGAGAGGCGCGATTCGGCGGACCGGCCGCCAGGCGCTGTCGCTCTCATTGCGCGGCAGCCGAGGTGGGCCATCGGGATCCTCGCGCTCGCCTTGATGGCCTGGGCATTCCTGGCCTGGATCGCGATCGACATGGGCCATCCCTTTGCCCAACTGACCATGCCCGCCTCGTCGAGCTGGACCGCGTCCAACGTGCTCGCCATCTGGCTCATGTGGGCGGTCATGATGGCCGCGATGATGCTGCCCTCGGCAATGCCGATGGTCCTGACCTTCGTCAACATGAGCGCGCCCGGCGGGGACATGGCGCGGGCGCGCAGCTTCATCGCCGCTTACCTGGCAGCCTGGTTCGTCTTCAGCGCAGGTGCCGCAGCGGTGCAGTGGACGCTCCAGTTCCTGGGCTGGGTCGACCCGATGATCCTCAGCACGTCGCCGCTGCTGACCGGGGCGCTGCTGCTGATCGCCGGCGTCTACCAGTTCTCGCGCCTCAAGCGCATGTGTCTTTCGCGCTGTCAAACGCCGCTGGGCTTCCTGCTCGGAGAATGGCGCCCCGGCGCGTATGGCGCTTTCGTCATGGGGGCGCGGCACGGGCTGTTCTGCGTGGGCTGCTGCTGGGCGCTGATGGCCTTGCTGTTCGTCGGCGGGGTCATGAACCTGGCCTGGGTCGCCGCGCTTTCGATCGCCGTCTCACTCGAGAAATTGCTGCCTCGCGGGGACCGTCTGGCTGCAGCGCTCGGCATCGTGCTGATCGCCCTGGGCGGCATCAAGCTGATGGCAGGCTCCGGCTAGTGCTGTCCCGCAAATAGCCGACTGCGAAACGTAGTGTGTGGATTTCCGGCGCCGATACAGAGGCATACGCGATGTGCAATTGCGAGGCCGAAGGTGGCCAAGAATTCCGTTCGCTCCAGGCCAACGCCTCATCGCTCACCCGAAGGAATCACCATGAACATCCGATCCGTCGCACTTCCCCTCGCCGTGGCCGCCGCAGCCTCGGTCGCCGCCCTCACCTTCGCCGCGCCGCCGATCGGCGGCGACACCGCTGCCGGCGCTACGCGGTCGGCCCCGGAGTTCCAGAAGATCGACACCTGGCTCAACTCGCAGCCGCTGAAGATGGAAGAGCTGCGCGGCAAGGTGGTCCTCATCGACTTCTGGACCTACACCTGCATCAACTGCCTGAACCACCTGCCCTACGTCAAGGAGTGGCACGAGAAGTACAAGGACCAGGGCCTGGTCGTGGTGGGCGTGCACACGCCGGAGTTCGCGTTCGAGAAGTCGACCAAGAACGTCCAGGACGCCATCAGGAAACTGCAGATCAAGCACGCCGTCGCGCAGGACAACAGCTACGCGACCTGGAAGGCTTTCAACAACCAGTATTGGCCTGCCGTCTACCTGATCGACAAGCAGGGAAAGGTCGTCTACTCGCATTTCGGCGAGGGACGCTACGGCGAAACCGAGAAGAAGATCCAGGCGCTTCTTGCGCAGCAGCCGTCCGCGGGCTCCTGAGATGAAGAAGATCTGGCTCGCCCTGCTGTTCCTGGCGGGCGGCATCTCGCACGAGATCCGCAATCCGGCGAGCTGCCATTGCATCACGGCCCGTCAACGCGCGGGGCGGAGAAGCGCAGCTAGCGTGCGGTCGGCTCAGTCGACCGCATCCACTGCCGATGCGAACACGTAGCCTTCGCTGCGCACGGTCTTGATGTACCTCGGCTCGCGCGCATCATCGCGCAGCCGCTGGCGCAGCCGGCTCACGAGCAGGTCGATCGAGCGCTCGAACAGCTCCGCTTCCCGGCCCTGCGTCAGGCCCAGCAGCTGGTCGCGGCTCAGCACCTTCTGCGGGTGATCGAGAAAGATGCGCAAGAGCCGGTACTCGGCGCCGCTCAGGGCGACCATCGTGCCGCTCGCGTCGAGCAGGTGCCGCGCGGTGGTGTCCACCTGCCAATCGCCGAAGGCGAGCTTCTTCGCCGACTCCGTCGCGTGCATGTTGGGAGGCAGCATGCGGGTGCGGCGCATCACAGAACGGATGCGTGCCAGCAGTTCTCGCGCGGAGAAGGGCTTGGCGAGGTAGTCGTCGGCACCCATCTCGAGGCCGAGGATCCGGTCGGCCTCCTCGCTGCGCGCCGTCAGCATCAGGATGGGCGTGGCCTTGTACTTGCCCGTGCGCAGGTCGCGGCACAGCGTCAGCCCGTCTTCGCCCGGCAACATCAGGTCGAGGATGATCAGGTCGAAGGGGCCAGATTCCTCCAGCGCCGCGCGCATGTGGCGGCCGGTCGGCACGGCGGCCACGCGCAAGCCGTTCTTGACCAGGTAGGTGGTGAGGAGCTCGCGGATCTCGCGATCGTCGTCGACGATGAGAATATGGTCGTTGGGCTTCGGAGTCATGGCAATGTGGCTTGGAGCGCAGTCGTTCCCTGAATGTAGCCCGCGCCCCTCCACCGGGGCGAAGCGTTTGTATGCCCAAGTATCCGGCGCTGCCGGCCACCACACTATGTTTCTCGGCAACCCCTGGGAAGTGTTTCTGATCTTCCTGAAGCTCGGCCTGACTTCGTTCGGCGGCCCCGTGGCGCACCTGGGCTATTTCCGCACGGAGTTCGTCGAACGCCGGCGCTGGCTCGATGACCGCAGCTATTCGGACCTGGTGGCGCTGTGCCAATTCCTGCCCGGGCCGGCGAGCAGCCAGGTCGGCATGGCCTTGGGGATGGCGCGCGCGGGCTGGTGGGGATCGTTCGCGGCATGGCTGGGCTTCACGCTGCCGTCCGCATTGGCGTTGATCCTGTTCGCCTACGGCGTGACCGAGTACCGTGGGCTTGCGGATTCGGGATGGGTGCACGGCCTCAAGGTCGTTGCAGTGGCGATCGTGGCCCAGGCGGTGTGGGGGATGGCCAAGTCCTTGTGTCCCGACCGCCTCCGAGCCGGGGTCGCCGTTCTGGCTGCGCTGCTGACGCTCGCTCTGCCGTCGGCCGCAGCGCAGGTCGCCGCCATCGTGGCCGCCGGTCTGCTGGGACGCTGGTTGATCGAGGTGCCGCCGCTGGGTGCCTTGCAGCACCAGGACTACGGCATCTCGCGCAGGGTCGGGCTCGCAGCCCTGGGCTTGTTCGCTGCCCTTCTCGTCGGCATGCCGTTGTGGGCGGCCGCCAGCGGCTCGCCCACCATTTCGCTCCTGGACGGCTTCTACCGATCGGGCGCCCTGGTGTTCGGCGGCGGCCACGTTGTCCTGCCGCTGCTGCAGGCCACGGTGGTGCCCGCCGGAGCGGTGAGCAACGCGGATTTCCTGGCAGGCTATGGTGCCGCGCAGGCCGTCCCCGGGCCGCTCTTCACCTTCGCAGCCTACCTGGGCGCGGTCGCCAACGGACCGCTCCACGGTTGGATCGGCGGACTGGTGCTGCTGCTCGTGGTCTTCTTGCCGGCCTTCCTGCTGGTTGTCGGCGCGCTGCCTCTGTGGGAGAGCTTGCGTCGCCGCAACGACATCCAGTCGACGATGGCCGGCATCAACGCGGGTGTGGTCGGCATCCTCGGCTCGGCGCTCTACGACCCGGTGTGGACCAGCGCCATTCATTCCAGGGCTGACTTCGGCTTGGCGCTCGCAGCGTTCGGCCTGTTGCTCTACGCCAAGGTCTCGCCCGTGGTCGTCGTGGCGCTGGCTGCGCTCGCGGGGTGGGCGCTGTCGGCATAGGCGCTCTCGCTCGATGCGAGGCGGCCGGCAGTGAAATTTACTGTTGCGCAATGCCGCCCAGATACAAAGGAATACGGTCCACGCGTCATGCGGAGTGTTCGCCGCCAACAATCGCGGCCTCAGCTTTTCAACCTATCAAGGAACACACCATGACCCGCATCGAAAAAGTCCTCTACACCGGCAAGACCCACACCTCCTCGGGCGGTCGCGACGGCGAATCCCGCAGCTCCGACGGCCGCCTGGACATCAAGCTCTCCTCCCCCGGCACCGCAGGCACCGGCACCAACCCCGAGCAGCTGTTCGCCGCCGGCTGGTCGGCCTGCTTCATCGGTGCGATGGGGCTCGCGGCCGCCAGGATGAAGGTCAAGCTGCCGGCCGACACGGCCGTCGACGCCGAAGTCGACCTGGGCGCCACGGACGGCGCCTACTTCCTCCAGGCCCGCCTCAACGTCAGCCTGCCGGGCGTGGAGCACGAAGTCGCCCGCGCGCTCGTGGATGCCGCGCACCAGACCTGCCCGTACTCCAAGGCCACGCGGGGCAACATCGGCGTCGAGATCAACCTGGTCTGAGCGGCGGGGTCTATAACCCGTCCATGCCCACCATGCGTCGCCTGATCCCTCAATCGCTGTTCGCCCGCGTGACGCTGATCATCGTGGTCGGCCTCGCGATTGCGCAGCTGCTGACCTTCGCGGCGATCCGCTACGAGCGCGGCATGGCGCTGCGCGAGCTGATGATGATCGGCATCGAACGCGACATCGCGAGCTCGATCGCCGTGCTGGATCGCCTGCCCGCCGCCGAGCGCGCGAGCTGGCTGGGCCGGCTGGAGCGGCGCAACTACCGTTTCATGCTGGGCGGCGGCGTCGCGGGCCCGCCGCCCGCGACGCCGCTGGCGCAGGAGTTCGCCGCGGCCATCGTCAACGCGATGCATCCCTTCGAGGTCGTGAAGGTGGCACAGGTCGCCGAGCCGACCGAGGGCATTCGGATCCAGGTGAAGCTGGCGGACGGCAGCCCGGTGATCGTCGATGCCAGGCGGGTGGGCATGCCGGTGTCGAACTGGGTCATGTGGCTGCTGCTGGTCCAGCTCGTGGTGCTCGCGGTCTGCGCCTGGTTCGCGGTGCGGCTGGTCACGCGCCCGCTGGCGCGGCTCGCCGCGGCGGCGGACGAGCTCGGGCCCGACCTGAAGGCCCGCAACATCGAGGAAGAAGGCCCCACCGAGGTGGCGCATGCGGCACGCGCGTTCAACGCGATGCAGCGGCGCATCGCCGGCTACATGGCCGAGCGCGTGGAGATCCTGGCGGCGATCTCCCATGACCTGCAGACGCCGATCACCCGCATGCGGCTGCGCACCGAGATGATGGACAACGAGCGCGACCAGCTGAAGTTCCGCCAGGACCTCGACGCCATGAATGCGCTGGTGCGAGAAGGCGTCACCTATGCGCGCACGCTGCACGGCGCGACGGAGCCGCCCTTGCGCATCGATGCCGATGCGCTGCTCGAGAGCATGGTCGCCGATTACGAGGATTCGGGCCAGGCCGTGCGCCTGGAGGGACGGATCGACGCACCGATCGTGACGCGGCCCCAGGCCCTGCGCCGGATTCTCGTCAACCTGATCGACAACGCATTGAAGTTCGGCAGCGACGTGCGCGTGCAGGTGCAGGCCGATGCGGGGCGGCTGGTGGTCGCGGTGCTGGACAACGGGCCGGGCATCCCGCCCGACGAGCTGGAGGCCGTGCTCAAGCCCTTCTACCGGGTCGAGAGCTCGCGCAACCGAAGCACCGGCGGCACCGGCCTGGGGCTCGCCATCGCGCACCAGCTCGCCATCGCGATGGGCGCGGAGCTCAGCCTGCACAACCGCAGCGAAGGCGGCCTCGAAGCCCGCGTGACCCTGTTCAAACCCGGCGCGGCCTGAACGCTGCGCTTATCGACTGACACCATGCTCCTTCTCATCGTGGCCTACCTGGGCGGCGCGCTCACCATTCTGAGCCCGTGCATCCTGCCGGTGCTTCCCTTCGTGTTCGCGCGTGCCGACCGGCCGTTCCGCTCGCACGGCCTGCCTCTGCTGCTGGGCATGGCGCTGGCCTTTGCCGCCATCGCCACGCTGGCGGCGGTGGGCGGCAGCTGGGTGGTCGAGCTCAACGAGTACGGGCGCCACGCGGCGATCGCGCTGCTGGCGGTGTTCGGCGTCACGCTGTTGTTCCCGAGCGTGGCCGACCGCCTGAGCCGGCCGCTGGTCGCGCTCGGCATCCGGCTCTCGGACGCGCAGGCTGACGGTTCTTTCGCCCGGCCTTCGATTTTTTCGCCGCTCGCATTGGGCGTGGGCACGGGCCTGCTGTGGGCGCCCTGCGCGGGTCCGATCCTCGGCCTGATCCTGACCGGCGCGGCCTTGAATGGCGCCAGCATCGGCACCTCGCTGCTGTTGCTGGCCTATGCCGCCGGCGCGTGCACCTCGCTGGCGGCGGCGCTGCTTTTCGGCGGCCGCGTGTTCGCAGCGATGAAGGGATCGCTCCACACCGGCGAATGGGTCCGGCGTGCCGCCGGCGCTGCGGTCCTGGTGGGCGTGGGCGCCATCGCGCTGGGCCTGGACACCGGCCTGCTCGCGCGCCTCTCGGTCGGCACCACCTCGGCCCTGGAGCAGGCGCTGGTCGAGAAGACCGGCATCCGGAAGCCGACGCCGCCGCGCGTCGACGCGAGCGTCTCCCTCGAACCGACGGGCACGATGCAGACGGCAGCCGCCCTCGAGCCGGCACCCGCGCGGACGCTCGGCGTCGAGGGCCGCTTTCCTTCGCTGGCCGGCGCGACGGAGTGGATCAACTCCGCCCCGCTCACGACCGAAAGCCTGCGCGGCAAGGTGGTGCTGGTCGACTTCTGGACCTATTCGTGCATCAACTGCCTGCGCACCCTGCCCTATCTTCGCGCGTGGTCGGAGAAGTACAAGGATGCGGGCCTGGTGGTCCTCGGCGTGCATGCACCCGAGTTCGCATTCGAGAAGCGGCCGGTTAACGTGCGCCGGGCGACCAAGGATCTCGGCATCGACTTCCCGGTTGCCATCGACAACGACTTCACCATCTGGCGCGGCTTCGACAACCAGGCCTGGCCCGCGTTCTATTTCATCGATGCAGAGGGGCGCATTCGCCATCACCAGTTCGGCGAGAACCGGTACGACAAGCTCGAACGGATCATCCAGCAACTGCTGGCCGAGGTCGGGCGAAGCCATGCTCCGTCCGGGCTGGTCGCGCCGCGGGGCGAAGGCGTCGAGGCCGCGGCGGGCACGGCACCCGTGCTGTCCGAAGAAACCTACCTGGGCTACGAACGCACGCAGAACTTCGCCTCGCCGGGCGGCATTGCCGGCGATCGCGCGAACACCTACCTGGCTGCCGTGTCGCTGCGAACCAACCAGTGGGCGCTGGCCGGCGAATGGACGGTGGAGCGCGAACGCGCGGTCGTCAATCGCGCCAACGGCCGCATCGCCTTGCGCTTCCATGCGCGCGATCTGCATCTGGTGCTCGGTCCCTCGGCCGACGGCAAGCCCGTGCGCTTCAGGGTGCTGGTGGACGGCAAGCCGCCGCTCTCCGACCATGGCTCCGACGTCGATGCCCAGGGCAATGGGACGATCGACGCGCAGCGCCTCTACCAACTGGTGCGCCAGGCGTCTCCCGCCAAGGACCGACTGTTCGAGATCGAATTCCTCGATGCCGGCGCGCAAGCCTACGCCTTCACCTTCGGTTGAACGCGAAGGACTTGTAGACTCGTCGGCGTGACTCACGCCGCCCCTTTCGACATGTCGCGCCGTGCCGTGCTCCTGTCGGCACTCGCGGCACCGGCGGCGTGGGCGCTGCCGCCGCGCATGCTGCAGTTTCCGCGCGACTTCGGCAGCCATCCGGATCTGCGCACCGAGTGGTGGTACATCACGGGCCATGCACAGGCCGGCGCGCGCGACTTCGGCTTCCAGCTCACCTTCTTCCGCTCGCGCGTCGCTGCGACGCAGGCGATGCGCTCGGACTTCGCGGCGCGTCAGCTGATCTTCGCGCACGCGGCCATCACCGATCTCGAAGGCCGCAAGCTCTGGCACGACGAGCGCATCGCGCGGGCCGGCTTCGGCGTGGCATCGGCGGCCGAAGAGGACACCGACGTCCGGCTGCGCAACTGGACGCTGAAGCGCGATGCCAGCGGCTACACGGCCAAGTTGCCGGCCGAGGGCTTCGGACTCGACGTGCGCTTTTCACCCGCCCAGCCGGTGCTGCTGCAAGGCAAGGACGGCCTGTCGCGCAAGGGCCCCGACGCCGAGCAGGCCAGCTACTACTACAGCGAGCCGCAGCTCGCGACGCAGGGCCGTCTCACCTTGCAGGGCCGCGCCTTCGACGTGCAAGGCAAGGCCTGGCTCGACCACGAATGGAGCGAAGCCTACCTGCATCCAGACGCGGCCGGCTGGGACTGGATCGGCATGAACCTCGACGACGGCGGCGCGCTGATGGCCTTTCGCATCCGGCGGCGCGACGGCTCGGCCCAGTGGTTCGGCGGCTCGCTGCGCAGCGCCGACGGAACGCTGCGCGTCTTCGGCCCAGACGAGCTGCGCTTCGACGCCGAAAGCACCTGGACCAGCCCGCGCACGCGCGCGGCCTACCCGACCCGATGGCGCATCCAGACGCCGGCCGGCGTCTTCAGGGTGCAGGCACTGCTGGACGACCAGGAGCTCGACAGCCGGGGTTCGACCGGTGCCGTCTACTGGGAAGGACTGAGCGATCTGCAAGACGCGAGCGGGCGGCGCGTCGGGCGCGGCTATCTCGAGATGACCGGCTACGCGCAAGCGCTGCGGCTCTAGGCCGCAGTCCAAGTCGACACTGCAGCGCTCTCCGGCTCGACCGCCTGTTCCCGCATCCACTCGATGAAGTTCGTCACTTCGCTGCGCTGCAGATGGCGCTGAGGGCATACCAGGAAGTGCGCATGGACCTTCAAGCACCAGCGTTCGTCAAAGACCTTTCTCAATCGGCCCTGGTGAAGGTGGCCCGCGGCTACCGATGAGCTGTCCAGGGCAATGCCCAGGCCTTGCACCGCGGCGTCGAGGGCCATGGATGTTCGATCGAAGCGGAAAGCGAACTGCCCGCTCGAGAACGCGATCTTGCGGCTGCGGAACCAATCGCCCCATTGCACGACGTTGACGACAGACTGGATCAACGGAAGGTTCAGCAGGTCTGCAGGGTTCTCGATGCGATGCCTTTCGATGAACGCCGGGCTCGCCATCGGTTGAATCCGTTCCTCGAACACGGGTTGCACGTTGAGATGCGGCCAGTTCGGCACGCCGTATCGGATGTCGATGTCGACCTGGCCGCTCGCAAAGTCGGAGTGAACGACGGACGAGGACAACGAGAGTGCGATGCCGGGGTGCGCCTGCGCGAAATCGGCCAGTCGCGGCATGAGCCACAGGCTCGCGAAGCTCGGCGCCGCGTGGACATATAGCGCGTTGCGAACGCCCTTGCGCGCGTTGTCGGTCGCTGAGCTGATCGCGTCGAGCGCGCCGGAGACCCGGCTCATGTATTCGCGGCCGGCTTCGGTCAGCGCGATGCTGCGCGCCGAACGCTCGAACAGCCGCACGCCGAGCAGTTCCTCCAGCTTGGCAATCTGGTGGCTCACCGCCGAGGGCGTCAGGTGCAGCTCGATGGCGGCCGCGCTGAAGCTCGCGCGGCGCGCCGCAGCCTCGAAGGCAAGCAGGCAGCTCAGTGGGGGAAACGACGATCGCATCGGGTAAACCCTTTATGAACGCGATTCACTCATCGCTGACGAAGTGTCGTTTGTCTTCATGCATCACTCCATCGATAGTTACCCCCACACCCCGCTCGCTACTACCACGGAGACAGTCCATGTTGCTCACCGATCGCGTCGCCCTCATCACCGGAGGCGCCGGCCTCAACGGCCTCGGATTCGCCACTGCGCGCCTGCTGGCCTCGCACGGCGCCCGCGTCGTCATCACAGACCTCGAAGCCGCCGCGCCTGCGCAGGTCGCCTCCACCCTCGGCGGCGGCCACCTGGGGCTGGTTGCCGATGTGACCGACAAGTCCGAGGTCGAGTCCGCCGTGGCGCGCGTGCTCGAGAAGTTCGGCCGGCTCGACATCCTCGTCAACAACGCCGGCATCACGCAGCCACGCAAGACGGTGGACATCTCCGGTGCCGACTACGACGCCGTACTCGATGTCAGCCTGCGCGGCACGCTGCTCTTCTCGCAGGCCGCCATTCCTGCCATGCAGCGTCAAGGCAGCGGCTCGATCATCTGCATTTCGTCGGTCTCTGCGCAGCGCGGCGGGGGGATTCTCGGAGGTCCCCACTATTCGGCCGCCAAGGCCGGCGTTCTGGGTCTCGCGCGAGCGATGGCACGTGAACTGGGCACCGACGGCATCCGCGTCAACTCGATCACGCCGGGGCTGATCGGCACCGACATCAGCAAGGGCAAGTTGACCGAAGAGCGCAAGGCGCAGATCGCCGGCGAGATCCCGCTCGGCCGGATCGGCGTCGCCGATGACGTCGCCGGCGCCTGCCTGTTTCTCGCCAGCGACCTCTCGAGCTATTGCACCGGCATCACGCTCGACGTGAACGGCGGCATGTTGATTCACTGATCCACCCCATCACTACACCGGAGACAAACCATGAAACGCAGAAACATCGCCGTTATCATCGGCACGTTGATCACCACGGGCAGCCTTGCCTTTGCGCAGGCGCCCGTCAAGCTCACCTTCGGCCACGGCGCCGCGCCGGGCAATCCGCGGCATGAGGCGGCCGTGAAGTTCGCCGAGACCATCAAGGCAAAGACCGGCGGACGCTTCGAGATCCAGGTGGCGCATTCCGCGCAGCTCGGTGACGACGCCGCGATGATCACCGCGCTGCGCTCGGGAACACTGGACATTTCCGCCAACAGCCAGGGCGCGATGGCCAACGTGGTTCCCGAGTACGCGGCACTGGGCCTGCCATTCCTGTTCACCGATATCCAGAAGGCCTGGCAGCTGCTCGACGGGCCAGTGGGCGAAGAGCTGTCCAAGCGGACGGCCGCCAAGGGAATGGTCGTGCTGGGCTATTGGGACAACGGCATCCGCCACGTCACCAACAACAAGCGGCCGATCAAGACGCCGGCGGACATCAAGGGATTGAAGATCCGCACCCCGCCCGACACGATGACCATGGACATCATGCAGGCGCTCGGCGCCGATGCGCAGCAGATCAAGTTCTCGGAGCTGTACGTGGCGCTTCAGCAGGGCGTGGTCGACGGACAGGAGAACCCGCTGACCAATATCGCGTCGGCCAAGCTCTATGAAGTGCAGAAGTACCTCTCGCTGACCGGGCACAAGTACGAAGCCAACCCCTTCGTGATGAGCAAGCGTTCATGGGAGCGGCTGAGCCCGGCCGATCAGAAGGTCTTCACCGAAGCGGCGGCCGATGCGACGCAGATGCAGCGAAAGCTCTCCAAGGAAGCCGATGAAAAGCTGACCACCGAACTGAAAGCCAAGGGCGTGCAGATCGACACGGTGGACCGCAAGGCATTCGTCGAAGCGACGAAGTCCGTCTACACGAAATGGGGCTCAGGCCCGAGCGGCGACTTCGTCAAGCGCGTCGTCCAGCAAGCGCAGTAGCGCATCCGAAGGACAGGCGAACGACGCAGCGCTGCGACGCGCTGCGGTGACGTCTGTCGTCCCGAGTTCATGACTGCGCCGCAGCGCGCGTCCTTCCTCGAAGGGGTATTGATATGTCGTTCCTTCTTTTCCTTGACCGATGCATCGGCGGAGCGTGTCGCGGTGTGCTCTACGTCACGCTGACCATCGTGTTCCTGATCCTGAGCATCAACGTGGGCCTGCGCTACGTCGCGGGAACCAGTCTCGCATCGGCATCCGAGCTGCCGGAACTGATGTTCCCCTGGATGATCATGGCCGGCGTGGTCCTGGCAGCGCAACACGGCTCGCACATCGCGGTCGTCATGTTCACCCAGAAGCTGGGCGCGACGCGCCGGTGGGTTCTGGCCGGCGGATCCCTGACCGTCGCGGCGCTCTATGCATCGCTGGCGGTGGCGGCCTGGCCCCTGATGGAGATCGCCGCCGACGAACGCAGCCCCATGCTGCAGGTTCCCGGCTCGGTCAGCGTGTGGGCCCTGATGCTGGGCTTCGGGCTGCTGAGCGTGGTGACCTTGTGCAAGCTGCCCGCACTGTGGAGCAGCGCCGGCGTCCGGGAGCCTGACGCCGAAGCCCTTGCGCACGGAGCCTAGCCATGACCGCACTCATTGTTGGACTCTTCATCGTCACCGCGCTGTTGTCGATTCCGATTGCGCACGCGCTGGTCCTTGCCTCTGTCGGCGGTCTTCTCATCATCGACAAGGTGCCCGTGCATCTGGCGGTCGAGCAGATGATTTCGCAGACACAGAGCTTCCCGCTGATTGCCATTCCCTTCTTCATGATGACGGGCGCACTGATGGTCAGCGGCCGGCTCGGCCAGAGCCTGGTGAGCCTGCTGTCGATGATGATCGGGCGCGTTCACGGCGGCCCGGCCCAGGTCGGGGTTCTGTCGTCGACCATCTTCGGCGGCGTCTCGGGCTCGGCGGTCGCCGACGCCTCCGCGATCGGCTCGATGCTAATCCCCTGGCTCAAGAAGCTGGGCTATCCGGCGCCCTTCGCGGCCGGCACGCTGGCTGCGGCGGCGACGATCGACATCCTGATCCCGCCGTCCATCCCGATGATCGTGTACGCGCTGGTCTCGGGGGCCTCGATCGGCGCACTGTTCGTGGCGGGCATCCTGCCCGGGCTGCTGATGTGCGCGGGCTTCATGGCGGTGTGCTACGTGCAGGGCCGCCGCCGCAACTTCCCGCGCGACACGACGCCGTTCGAGTGGCCCGCGTTCTGGCGGCTGCTCGCACAAGCTGCACCCGCGCTGATGATGCCGGTGCTGATCATCGTCTTCCTGCGCTTCGGCATCGCGACGCCCACCGAGGTGAGCGTGATGTCCACGCTGTACGCGCTGGTCGTCTCGGGCCTGGTCTACAAGGACCTCACGCTCGCGAAGATCAAGACCGCCGCGATCGAAGCTGGAATCTCCACCGGCGTGGTGCTCCTGATCATCATGGCCTCGAGCGTCGTCGGCTGGATCGTGACCTACGAGCAACTGCCGGCCGAGTTCACGCGCTTCGCGAAGGAAACGCTGCAGTCGCCCTGGCTGATCATCCTGGCGATGAACCTGATCATGCTGGCCACCGGCATGTTCATCGACCTGCCCGCAGCCGTGCTTCTGCTCACACCCATGTTCGTGCCGCTCGCCGCCGCAGTGGGCATGGACACGGTACAGCTCGGGATCATGATGATCGTCAACCTCTCTATCGGGCTCTACCACCCGCCCATAGGCACCACGCTGTTCATCACCAGCACGATCGCCAAGGTGCGCATCGGGGACGTGGTGAAGGAGCTGATCCCGTTCTACTTCGTCGCGATCGGGCTCCTGCTGGCCTTTGCGTACCTGCCCTGGCTCACCATTCGCTGAAGCGCCCCCTCTCTTCCATCTTTCAAGAAGGACCATCATGTCTGATCAATCCCCTCTTTCCGAGCGCGCCTACCGCATTCGGCGCTACGCCCTGCGCATGGGCGAGGTGCAAGGCCAGGGCTACGTCGGCCAGGCGCTCGGCTATGCCGACGTTCTGGCTACCGCATACGGCCACGCGATGACGTTCCGGCCCGATGACCCCCAGTGGGAATCGCGCGATCGCTTCTTGCTTTCGCACGGGCACTACGCCATCGCGTTCTACGCGGCACTGATCGAGGCCGGGATCATCCCCGAAGAGGAGCTGGAAACCTACGGCAGCGACGACAGCCGTCTCCCGATGTCCGGCATGGCAACCTACACGCCCGGCATGGAGATGTCCGGCGGCTCGCTGGGCCAGGGCTTGCCGATCGCGGTCGGCATGGCGCTGGCCCTGCGGCTCAAGCGCAACCCGGCCTTCGTCTACAACTCCATGTCCGACGGCGAGCTGGATGAAGGCTCGACATGGGAAGCGGCGATGGCGGCCAGCCACCATGGCCTCGCCAACCTGATCTGCCTGGTGGACATCAACAACCAGCAGGCCGACGGCCCGTCGTCCGAGGTCATGGCTTTCGAGCCGCTCGGCGACAAATGGGCCGCCTTCGGCTGGCACGTGCAGCGCGTCGATGGCAACGACCTGCCGGCCGTCAAGGCCGCATTCGACACGGCGCGTGCATTGCCCGAAGCGAAGCCGCGCGTGATTCTCTGCGACACGCTGATGGGCAAGGGCGTTCCCTTCCTCGAGCAACGCGAGAAAAACCACTTCATACGCGTCGATCCGCCGGAATGGCAACAGGCCATCGATCACCTCGACCAAGCGCAAAGAGCCGCAGCATGAGCACGAGCAACATGACCGCCGACATCGCAAAGAAGCCGCGCCTGAAGACCTCGGCAATGATCGCCTCCATCGCGTCCGAAGGGCAGCGTGTCAAGGCGGCGCCGTTCGGCAAGGCGCTGGTTGAATTGGCGCAATCGCGACCCGAGATCGTCGGCCTCACGGCCGACCTGGCCAAGTACACCGACCTGCATCTCTTCGCGCAAGCCTACCCGGAACGCTTCTTCCAGATGGGCATGGCGGAGCAACTGCTCATGGCGGCGGCCGGCGGATTTGCCAAGGAAGGCTTCGTGCCCTTTGCCACCACCTACGCGGTGTTCGGCACGCGCCGCGCCTTCGATTTCGTGCACCAGGTGATCGCGGAAGAAAACCTCAACGTGAAGCTGTGCTGCGCATTGCCAGGGCTCACCACCGGCTACGGACCGAGCCATCAGGCGACCGAGGACCTGGCGCTGATGCGCGGCATTCCGGGCATGACGATCGTCGACCCTTGCGACGCACTCGACATCGAGCAGGCGGTGCCGCAGATCGCGGCGCACCAGGGCCCGGTCTACATGCGGCTGCCGCGCGGCCAGGTACCTCTGGTGCTGGACGAGTACGACTACAAGTTCGAACTCGGCAAGGCCAAGCTCCTGCGCGACGGGCGCGACGTGCTTGTCATCTCGAGCGGCTTCATGACCATGCGCTCCCTCGAGGTGGCCGACAAGTTGCGCGCAGACAATGTGGATGTCGCCGTGCTGCACGTCCCGACGATCAAGCCGCTGGACGACGCGACCATCCTCGCCGAAGCGAAGCGACTCGACCGCCTGGTCGTTGTCGCGGAAAACCATTCGGTGATCGGCGGCCTTGGCGAAGCGGTGGCGAGCCTGCTCATGCGCAATGGGGTGGCCCGAACGTTCCGTCAGGTGGCGTTGCCGGACGCCTTCCTCGACGCCGGCGCTCTGCCGACGCTTCACGAACGCTACGGCATTTCGACGAGCGCGATGGCCGCGAGTGTCCGCGAATGGCTATGAATGGGTGATCAGGCAACGCGCTCAACCGCCGCGCGCACCCTGCGTGTTGACGTAGAGCGCATAGAGCGACTGGCTCGCTGCCATGAAGAGCCGATTGCGCGCCACGCCGCCGAAGCACAGGTTGGCGCAGCGCTCCGGCAAGGCGATGCGGCCGATCGGCGTGGCGTCGGGCGCGAACACCATCACGCCGTCGCGGCCCTCGCCGGTGCCCCAGCCGGCCCACAGGTTGCCGTCGACGTCGCAGCGGAAGCCGTCGGGCGAGCCTTCCATCTCGGTCTGCAGGAACACGCGGTCGTTCTGGAGCCGGCGGCCGTCGTCGCTCAAGTCGAACACGCGGATGCGGCGCGGCAGCGTGCCCGACTCGACGACGTAGAGCCGGCGCTCGTCGGGCGAGAAGCACAGGCCGTTGGGCCGGTTCACGTCGCCGCACACCACGGTGGCCTCTCCGGTCTTGCCGTCGACGCGGTAGACGTTGGTGGGCAGCTCGGCCTCGGCCGCATGGCCTTCGTAGTGGCCGAGGATGCCGAAGGGCGGATCGGTGAACCAGATCGAATCGTCCGACTTGACGACGATGTCGTTGGGCGAATTGAGCCGCTTGCCCTCGAAGCGGTCGAGGATCACGGTGATGCTGCCGTCGTACTCGGTGCGCGTCACGCGCCGCGTGCCGTGCTCGCAGCTGACGAGCCGCCCCTGGCGGTCGCGCGTGTGGCCGTTGGCGAAGTTCGAGGGCCTGCGAAACGCGCTGACCGCGCCGGTCTCCTCGTCCCAGCGCATCACGCGGTTGTTGGGGATGTCGCTCCACAGCAGGCAGCGGCCGTCGCCGAACCACACCGGGCCCTCGGCCCAGCGAAAGCCGGTCGCCAGCCGCTCGACGGCAGCACTCGTGATGCGGTATCTGGCGAAGCGCGGGTCGAGGATCTCGATGGCCGGGTCGGGATAGCGTTCAGCGGGACGCCACATGGATCGACCTACGCACGCGGCGCCTTGCGCCGATCGACGAAGGCAATGATCTCGCCCATGATGCCGCGCCGGAAGGCCAGCACGCAGATCACGAAGATCAGGCCGGTGACCATGGTGACCGACTCGCCGAGGGTATTGAACCAGTCGATGGTGGTGAGCCGCGCCATCAGGTGCCCGAAGTCGCCGATCTTGTTCTCGAGCAGCACTACCACGGCCGATCCGACCAGCGGGCCCGAGAGCGTGCCGAGGCCGCCGACCAGCGTCATCAGGATCACCTGCCCCGAGGCCGTCCAGTGCACGTCGGACAGCGAGGCGAAGCCCAGCACCAGTGTCTTGAGCGAGCCGGCCAGGCCCGAGAGCGCGGCCGAGATCACGAAGGCCAGCAGCTTGAAGCGGCTCACGTCGTAGCCCAGCGAGATGGCGCGCGGTTCGTTCTCCTTGATGCCCTTCAAGACTTGCCCGAACGGCGAGTGCACGGTGCGCGCGATGAGCAGGAAGGCCGCAACCACGATCACCAGGGCGACGTAGTACATGGTCAGGTCGTTGCTCAGGTCGATGAGCCCGAAGAGCTTGCCGCGCGGCACGCTCTGCAGACCGTCCTCGCCGCCGGTGAACGGCGCCTGCAGGGCCACGAAGTACATCATCTGGGCCAGCGCCAGCGTGATCATCGAGAAGTAGATGCCCTGGCGGCGAATGGCCAGCCAGCCGAACACAAGCCCCAGCAGCGCGCCCATCAGCGTGCCTGCGATGAGCCCGAGTTCGGGCGTGAAATGCCACATCTTGATGACATGCCCCGTCACATAGGCCGAGCTGCCGAGGAAGGCGGCATGGCCGAAGGACAGCATGCCGGTGTAGCCCAGCAGCAGGTTGAAGGCACACGCGAAGAGCGCGAAGCACAGCACCTTCATCACGAAGACGGGATAGAAGCCGACGAACGGCGCGGCGACGAGCGCCAGCAGCAGTGCGGCGTAGACAACAGTGGAGATCTTCTTCATTTTTCGCTGCCGAACAGGCCGGCGGGGCGGATGAGAAGCACCACCACCATGATCAGGAAGACGACGGTAGCCGACGCCTCGGGATAGAACACCTTGGTCAGGCCCTCGATCACCCCCAGCCCGAGCCCGGTGAGGATAGCGCCCATGATCGACCCCATGCCGCCGATCACGACCACGGCGAACACGATGATGATGAGGTTCTGCCCCATCAGCGGAGAGATCTGGATGACGGGCGCCGCGAGCACCCCGGCGAATGCTGCCAGCGCGACGCCGAAGCCGTAGGTCAGCGTCACCATCAAGGGCACGTTGACGCCGAAGGCCTCGACAAGGCGCGGATTCTCCGTGCCGGCGCGCAAGTAGGCGCCGAGCCGGGTTTTTTCGATCGCATACCAGGTGGCGAAGCACACGACCAGCGACACCGCCACCACCCAGGCGCGGTAGTTGGGCAGGAACATGAAGCCCAGGTTGGTGCCGCCGCTGAGCGCTTCCGGCGTGCTGTAGGCGAGCCCGGAGACACCGTACACCGAGCGGAAGCCGCCTTCGATCAACAGCGTGAGGCCGAGCGTCAGCAGCAGGCCGTAGAGGTGATCGAGCTTGTAGATCCAGCGCAGCAGCAAGCGCTCGATCAGCACGCCGAAGACGCCGACGATCAGCGGCGCCACCACCAGCATGACCCAGTAGTTGATGTTGAAATAGTTCATCGCCATCCACGACAGCACCGCCCCCATCATGAACAGCGCGCCGTGCGCGAAGTTGATGACGTTGAGCAGACCGAAGATCACCGCCAGCCCGAGGCTCAGGATCGCGTAGAACGACCCGTTGACCAGCCCCAGAAGGAGCTGGCTCAACAAGGCAGGAAGGGAAATGTTCATGGATGCGATGAGGCCGAAGCCTCGGTTTCTTTCTTATTCGAGAGGGTCGAGAGGGCGGCCGTGTCCGGCCGCCCGCAGCGCGAACCCTACTTCCAGAGCGCGCAAGTGCTTTCTTCCTTCGTGGTGTAGACCTGCTCGCCCGGCACCTTCTTGATGATCTTCAGCAAATCCCAGGGGCCTTTGGATTCGGACGGCTTCTTGACCTCGGCCAGCAGCATGTCGTGCACCATGCGTCCATCGGCGCGGATCACGCCCTTGGCGTAGAAGTCGTTGATCGGCGTCTTCTTGAGGTGCGCCATCACCTTGTCGGCATCGGTCGACTTCACGGCTTCGACGGCCTTGAGGTAGGTCATGGTCGCAGAGTAGTCCGCAGCCTGGATGTCGGTCGGTTTGTTCTTGGTCTTGGCTTCGTAGCGCGCGGCCCACTTGCGCGACTCGTCGTCGGCATCCCAGTACCAGCTGGTGGTGTGCAGCAGACCCTGCGTGGCGGGCAGGCCCAGGCTCTTGACGTCGGTCAGGAACACCAGCAACCCGGCAATCTTCATGCTCTTGTCGATGCCGAACTCCTTGGACGCCTTCATCGAATTGATGAAGTCACCCCCGGCGTTGGCCAGGCCCAGCACCTGTGCCTTGGAGTTTTGCGCCTGCAGCAGGAAGGACGAGAAGTCCGACGCATTGAGCGGCGCCTTCACGCCACCGACGACCGTGCCGCCTTTGGCCTTGACCACCTTGGCGGTATCCGCTTCGAGCGCGTGACCGAAGGCGTAGTCCGCCGTCAGGAAGAACCAGCTCTTGCCACCGGTCTCCACCACGGCCCCGCCAGTGCTCTTGGCCAACGCGACGGTGTCGTAGGCATAGTGCACGGTGTAGGGACTGCACTGGGCGTTGGTCAGTGCCGAGGTGGCAGCCCCGTTGGTGAAGAACACCCGCTTCTTCTCCTGCGCCACCTTGGCCGTGGCCAGCGCAACGCCGGAATTGGTGCCTGCAAAAATCAACGTGGCGCCCGCGGTATCGATCCATTCGCGTGCCTTGGAAGCGGCGATGTCGGGCTTGTTCTGGTGGTCCACGCTCAGCACTTCCACCGGCTGGCCGAGCACCTTGCCGCCCATGTCGTCGATGGCCATCTGGATGGCCGTGGCACCGCCTTTGCCTTCCAGGTCGCCATAAAGGCCCGACAAGTCGCTGATATAGCCGATGACGACCTTCTCCTGTGCCTGCACGGCGTGCGTGGCGAGGCCGGCGGCGCCGAGCATGAGGGCAACGATCTTGAGTTTCGCTTTCATGGTGTCTCCTGGTGTGGGTTGAAGCGGACGAAAAATAGCGGCGTGCACTCAGACGCCGAGCAGTTCGTGGAGCACCGGCATCTTGGCGTCGAGCTCGGCGGCGCCGAACTTTTCGACGATGCGGCCGTGCTCCATGACGTAGAAGCGGTCGGCCAGCGGCGCCGCGAAGCGGAAGTTCTGCTCCACCATGACCACGGTGTAGCCCTTGCCGCGCAGCGTGTGGATCATGCGGGCCAGCGCCTGCACGATCACCGGCGCCAGGCCTTCGGAGATTTCATCGAGCAGAAGCAGCCTGGCGCCGGTACGCAGGATACGCGCGACCGCCAGCATCTGCTGCTCGCCGCCAGACAGGCGCGTGCCCTGGCTGTTGCGGCGCTCGGCCAGGTTGGGAAACATGGCGTAGATCTCGTCCACCGACATGCCCTGCCCTGCGCCCTTCAGCACGGGCGGCAGCAGCAGATTCTCTTCGGCCGACAGGCTTGCGAAGATGCCCCGTTCTTCCGGGCAGTAGCCGATGCCGTGGTGCGCGATGCGGTGCGTGGCCATACCGATGGTTTCGGTGCCATGGACCTTGATGCTGCCCTTGCGCGCGCCGGTGAGGCCCAGGATGGCGCGCATCGTGGTGGTACGCCCCGCACCGTTGCGCCCCAGGAGCGTGACCACCTCGCCGGGCTGCACCACCATGTCCACGCCGTGCAGCACGTGCGACTCGCCGTACCAGGCGTGGAGGTCCTTGATTTCCAATGCAGGCGCCGCCATCAGTGGGCTCCTTGCAACTGGCCGTCTGCGGTGCCCATATAGGCTTCCATCACCTGCGGATTCCTCGAGACTTCGGCATACGGCCCCTCGGCCAGCACGGCGCCGCGCTGCAGCACCGTGATGGTGTCGGCGATGGTCGAGACCACGCTCATGTTGTGCTCCACCATCAGGATGGTGCGGCCGGCCGACACGCGCTTGATGAGCTCGGCCACGCGGTGCACGTCCTCGTGGCCCATGCCCTGCGTGGGCTCGTCGAGCAGCATCAGCTCGGGCTCCATCGCGAGCGTGGTCGCGATCTCGAGCGCGCGCTTGCGGCCGTAGGGCAGGTTCACCGTTTGTTCGTCGGCGAGGTCTTCGAGGCCGACTTCGGCCAGCAGTGCGCGCGCACGGTCGTTGAGGGGAATCAGCGATTTCTCGCTCTTCCAGAAATGGTAGGAGGTGCCGAGCGCGCGCTGCAGGCCCAGGCGCACGTTCTCGAGCAGGGTCAGGTGCGGGAACACGGCCGAGATCTGGAACGAGCGGATGATGCCGCGCCGCGCGATCTGCGCCGGACGCTCGTTCGTGATGTCCATCCCGTTGAACAGGATGGTTCCCGAAGTGGGCTCGAGGAACTTGGTGAGCAGGTTGAAGCAGGTGGTCTTGCCGGCGCCGTTGGGGCCGATCAAGGCATGGATCGATCCGCGAACGACCGAGAGATCAACCTTGCTGACCGCGGTGAAGCCCTTGAATTCCTTGGTGAGCTGGCGTGTTTCGAGAATGATGTCGCTCATCTCGCGCGGTCGCCCGTGTGCTGGCAGGAAGAATCAGTCATGCGGTCCATCCGAGCGCACCACCATGGTTGCGCGGACCGCATTGTTTGCAGCGGCAACCAAACTTGCCTACTGGGGCAAATGCCTATGCTGCACTGCAACCAGCGTCGGCTGGTTGCACGAGGGCTTGATCAGTGCGCGCCCGCGGCGGCATCCGAGCCGCCTGCGCTTCGTGTCGGCTTCGCCAGCCACACGAAAGGGATCAGCAGCAGGAACAGCACCGCCGATGCATAGAACACATCATTCGCCGCCAGCATGAAGGACTGCTGGTCCACGATGCGGTTGAGCTGGCCTAGCACCTGCTCGGCGCTGAAGCCGCTGCCGGCGAGGCCGGCCATCGCGCTGTTCGCGGCGGCGTTGCCCTGGTTGACCGACTCGACCAGTTGCGCGTGATGCAGCGCCGCGCGGTTTTCCCACACCGTGGTGGCGATGGACGTTCCCATGGCTCCCGCGGTGATGCGCGCGAAGTTCGAAAGTCCGGACGCGGCCGCGATGCGATCGGGCGCGAGGCCCGACAGCGTGATCGTCACCAGCGGGATGAAGAAAAAGGCCATCGCCACGCCCTGGATCACGGTCGGGATCATGATGGTCCAGAAGTCGGCCTGGGTGTTGAAGTTGGAGCGCATCCACAGCACCAGCGCGAACACCAGGAAGGAGAAGGTCGCATACCGGCGCGGATCGATCTTGGCGACCGTGAGGCCGACGATCGGCGAGAACACGATCGCCAGCAGGCCCACCGGCGCCATGATCATGCCGGCCTGCGTCGCCGTGTAGCCCATGTACTGCTGCAGCCACAACGGCAGGATCACGACATTGCCGAAGAACAGGCCGTAGGCCACCGCCGTCGCCAGTGCGCCCGACCAGAAGTTGCGGCGCTTGAAGAGCGAGAGGTCGACCACCGGGTGCTTGTCGGTCAGCTCCCAGACCAGGAAGAAGGCGAAACCGACCACCGCCACCACCGCCATCGCCACGATCTCCGGCGAATGGAACCAGTCGAGTTCCTTGCCCTTGTCGAGCATCAGTTGCAGCGAACCCACCCACAGCACCAGCAGCGCCAGGCCGATCGCATCGATGGGCACCTTGCGCGTCGTGCTCTCGCGCTTGCGGTAGATGGCCCAGGTGATGCCCGCGGCGAGCAGGCCCACCGGAATGTTGATGTAGAAGATCCAGGGCCAGGAGATGTTGTCGGTGATCCAGCCGCCGAGCAGCGGCCCCATCACGGGCGCGACCAGCGTGGTCATTGACCACATCGCCATCGCGAGCCCGGCCTTGGCCTTCGGGTAGCTCGACAGCAGCAGGGTCTGCGACAGCGGAATCATCGGCCCGGCGACGAATCCCTGCAACGCGCGGAACGCGATCAGCGTCGTCATGTTGGGCGCCAGCCCGCAGAGCCAGGAGCTGATGATGAACAGCAGCACGCTGGCCATGAACAGGCGCACCTGGCCGAAGCGCTGCGTGAGCCAGCCGGTGAGCGGCACCGCGATGGCGTTGGCCACCGCGAAGCTGGTGATGACCCAGGTGCCCTGCGTCGAGCTCACGCCGAGGTCGCCGGAGATGGCCGGCAGCGAGACGTTGGCGATCGAGGTGTCGAGCACGTTCATGAAGGTCGCGGCCGAGAGCGCGATCGTGCCCCACAGCCGGGCGGAACCCTCGAGCGGCGGCAGGGGTGCGGGAGGAGTCGAAGCGGTCGCCATCGTGCGCCAGCCCTCGATCAGATCGGGTTGACGTGCGACGGCGCGACGTTCGCCGATGCGGCGCCGGCCGCGGGCCGCGCCGTGCTCGCGAGCGCCGCACCGCGACCCATGTTGGCCGCGATGATGCGCTGCACCTCGGCGTCGGCGCCCTGGTCGAGGCGGCTGTAGACCTGCGTCTGCGCCAGCGCGCTGGCGCGCGGCGCGTCGGCGAGCATCTTGCCGCCCTTCTGCGTGACGTCGATCTCGGCGTCCATCGAGAGGCCCACGCGCAGCGGATTGGCCTTGAGCTGCTCGGGGTCGAGCGCGATGCGCACCGGCACCCGCTGCACCACCTTGATCCAGTTGCCGGTGGCGTTCTGCGCCGGCAGCAGCGCGAAGGCGGCGCCGGTGCCGACGCCGAGGCCGGCGACCCGGCCCGTGTATTCGACCTTCTTGCCGTACACGTCGGCCGTGAGCCTGACGGGCTGGTCGAGGCGGATGCTGCGCAGCTGCACTTCCTTGAAGTTGGCATCGACCCACACCTGGTTCAGCGGCACGATCGACATCATCGGCGTGCCGGCCGCGACGCGCTGGCCGAGCTGCACGGTGCGCTTGGCCACATAGCCTTCGACCGGCGCCGGCATCGCGACGCGCTGCGTCGCGAGGTAGGCCTCGCGCACCTTGGCAGCGGCGGCGAGCACGCTCGGGTGCTGCTCGACGCTGGTGCCTTCGGTCAGCGACTGGTTGCTCGCGAGCTGCTCGCGCGCCGAAACCACGCCGGCCTGCGCCGCCGCGAGCGCGCTCTTGGCGTTGGCGAGCGTCGTCTCGGCATGGTTGAGTTCTTCCTTCGACACCGCGCCGTTGCCGCTCAGGGCCTGGCGGCGCTTCAGGTCGTCCTGCGCGCGTGCGATGTCGCTCTGCGCCTTGACGATGTCGGACTGGCGCAGCGTGACCTGCGCGGCCAGCGAGCCGTTGTTGGCGTAGAGCGTGCGCACCTGGCGCACCGTCTGCGCGAGCGCGGCCTCGGCCTGGTCGAGCGCGACCTTGGCATCGGCCGGATCGAGCTGCACCAGCGGCTGGCCGGCCTTCACGAGGTCGGTGTCGTCGGCCATGATGGCCATCACGGTGCCGCCGATCTGCGGCGTGATCTGGATCACGTTGCCCTGCACGTAGGCGTTGTCGGTCGACTCGTAGTGGCTCGCGACCAGCCATTCGTAGACGCCCCAGCCGGCGCCGGCCAGCACCACGACCGAGGCGAGCGCGGTCAGCGCGCGGCGGCGCTTGTTGTTGGGGGGCGATGCCTCGGCGACGGGTTGGGCCGGGACGTTCGTGTCGGTGTTGTCCTTGCTGTCCATGGAAATGTCTTTCGGTTTCGCGCGGTGTTCAGGGATGCGGGGTCGGTGTCGTGCCGGCCGCAGCGGTGGTCGACGTGGCGGGCTGCCAGCCGCCGCCCAGCGCGCGCGCCAGGCCGACCTGCGTGTCGAGGGCGCGCGCGGCGAGCTCGACCGCTTCGCGGCGCTGCGCGAGCACGGAGGTCTCCGCGGTCAGCACGTTGAGGTAGTTGCCGAGGCCGGCGCCGTAGCGCTGCACGGCGATGTCGTAGGCGGCTTCGGCCGCGCTCTGCGCGTCGCGCTGCTCGGCCTGTTGGCGCGCCACCGATTGCGCGCTGGCGACTTGGTCGGCGACATCGCGCACCGCATCGAGCACGGAGGCGTTATAGCTCTCGATCGCGGCGTCGAGATCGGCGGCCTTGCCGCGCAGGTTGGCGCGCAGCCGGCCACCTTCGAAGATCGGCAGTCGGATGGCCGGGCCCACGCCCCACTGCTGGCTGCCGGACTTGACCAGGTTGTCGAAGCCGATGCTCGAGAAGCCGGCGAAGGCCACGAGGTTGATGTTCGGATAGAACTGTGTCTTCGCGTTCGCGACATCGCTGGTCGCGGCCTCGACACGCCAGCGCGCGGCCGCGATGTCGGCGCGCCGGCCCAGCAGGTCGGCCGGGATCGTGGGCAGCGCGATCGGCCGGATGCCGCCGAGCGCCGGCGGGGCCAGGCCCTGCGTCGCATTCGGCTGGGCGACCAGCGCATCGAGCGCGTGCTGCGCGAGCGCGATCTGTTCGCCGAGGGACTCGATCTGCTGGCGCGCCTGCGGCAAGCCGCCTTCGCTCTGGCGCAGTTCGAGGCGCGTGTCGAGCCCGGCGGAGACGCGGTCGCGCACCAGCTTCAACGTCTCTTCGCGCTGCGCCAGCGTGCGCCTGGCCACGGCCAGCTGGTCGGTCAGCCGCGCCCACTGGAAGTAGCCGCGTGCGACGTTGCTGGCCAAAAGGACGCGGGCGGCATCGGCATCGGCTGCGGCGGCGTTCGCGCTGCCGATGGCCGCCTCGATCGCGGCGCGGTTCTTGCCGAAGAAGTCGAGCTCCCAGCTGGCATTGAGCTGCAGCGTGCCGGTCTCCTGGATCGAGCCGCCGAGCGGCGACGGATAGATGTAGTTGCCGCTGAACTTCTGCCGCGTGAGATCGAGCCCGCCGTCGATCTGCGGTTTGCCGGCCACTTCGGCGATGGCGCTCGTGGCCCGTGCGCGGGCAAGGCGCGCACGCGCGACCTGCAGATCGGGATTGCCTTGCAGCGCCTGGCCGACCAGGGCATTGAGTTGGGCATCGCCGAAGCCGAGCCACCATTGGCTGTCGACGGCAGGTGCGGCCTGCGCAGCGCTCAGGCCCAGCGAGTCCGCATCACGCAGCTTGGCATGCGAATCGATATGCGCCATGTCTGCGCAGCCGGCCAGAACAAGCGCCGCCACTGCAGCGGCCGCGGCGCGCATGCGGCGGCGCGCCGACTCAGGAGGAAGCTGATTCATCTTTTTCTCCACGGGCCGCAATGGCCTGTGCGTTGTCGAGGATGCGGCGCAGATAGCCCTTGAGCTGCACCCACTCCTCGCGGCTGAAGCCGGCGAGCGCCTCGTTCTGAACGCGGCACAGGACATGGGGCACCTGCCGCGCCGCGGCGCGGCCCTCGTCGGTGAGTTCGATGTTGACCACGCGCCGGTCGGATATGGAGCGCACGCGCCGGCACAGGCCCTTGGCTTCGAGGCGGTCGAGCAGGCGCGTCATGGCACCGGTGTCGAGCTGGCACTCGCGCGCGAGTTCCGCGACGGTGGTGGCGTGGCCCAGATGGAGCTTGTAGAGCGGTGCCCATTGCGGAAAGGTGGGCGCGCCAGGTTCCCACATGTCGCTGGCGACTGCCTGACTCACGAGAGTCGTGATGCGGCGCATCATGTGGCCGACGCTTTCCTCGGCCTGATAGTTCTCCGGCTTGTAAAAGTCGGCGGCGGCCGGCGGTACGGCTCCTGGGCTTGGGGAATCGGACATGGCGCTATATTAGTTGTCGCGACAACTATTGTCAAGGCTGCCTTTGAGGCGGCAAGCGTTGGCTAGAATCGAGTCATGGTTTCCCCTGCTTCGCCCTCGCTTGCCAAGGGCTCCCCCAAGTCGCTGACCGGGCTGACCCCTTTTCTTCGCCCCTACCGCACCCAGATCCTGCTGGCTGCCGTGTTCCTGGTCCTGGCAGCGGCGACCACGCTGGTGTTCCCGCTGGCGCTGCGCGGCCTGATCGACGGCGGCCTGATTGCCGCTGACCGCGGCGCCCAGGCCATGGCGCTGCGGGAGCATTTCCTCGCCCTGTTCGCCGTGGCGGTGGCGCTCGGCATCTTCTCGGCGGCGCGCTTCTACACCGTGAGCTGGCTCGGCGAGCGGGTCACGGCGGATCTGCGCAACGCGGTCTACGCCCATGTGCTGCGCCAGAGCCCGGCCTTCTTCGAGACCACGCAGACCGGCGAAGTGCTGTCGCGGCTGACGGCCGACACGACGCTGGTGCAGACCGTCGTCGGCTCATCGCTCAGCATGGGGCTGCGCAACGCCGTGATGGGCAGCGGCGCGCTGGCCATGCTGATCTGGACCAACCCCTACGTGATGGTGCAGGTGCTCGGCATCCTGGTGCTGGTGGTGCTGCCGAGCATGTGGTTCGGCCGCCGCGTGCGCCGGCTTTCGCGGGCCAGCCAGGACCGCGTGGCCGATTCGAGCGCCATCGCGGCCGAGGTGCTGAATGCGATTCCCGTGGTGCAGAGCTACACGGCCGAAGCGCGCGAAGCGGCCCGCTTCGACGCCTCCACCGACAACGCCTTTCGCACCGCGGTGCGCCGCACCAAAGCGCGCTCGGTGCTGGTGGCCTTCATCATCATCGCGACCTCGGCGGCGCTGCTGTGGGGCCTGTACCAGGGCACGCAGGCCGTGCTGCGCGGCGACATCACGGCCGGCCACCTCGGACAGACGGTGGTCTACGTGATCATCCTGGCCAGCGCCGCCGCGGTGCTGGGCGAGGTCTACGGCGACCTGCTGCGCGCGGCCGGCGCCACCGAGCGCCTGATGGAGCTGCTGCACGCCAGGCCGGTCATCGTCTCGCCGGCCCGGCCGGCCAAAGCGGCGGTTCCGGCCGCCGGCAGCGCGGTCAGCTTCGAGGGCGTCAGCTTCCACTACCCCTCGCGGCCCGGCACCCCGGCGCTGCGCGACTTCAGCCTCGCGGTGGCGCCGGGCGAGACGGTGGCGCTGGTGGGCTCCAGCGGCGCGGGCAAGAGCACGGTGTTCCAGCTGCTCCTGCGCTACTACGACCCGCAATCGGGCCGCATCGCGCTCGACGGCACTTCACTCGCGGCGCTGTCACTCGACGAGCTGCGCACGCGCATCGGGCTGGTGCCGCAGGACGCGGTGATCTTCTCGGCCAGCGCGCTGGAGAACATCCGCTACGGGCGGCCCGATGCCAGCGTCGAAGAAGTCCACGCCGCAGCGCGCGCCGCCTTTGCCGACGGCTTTTTGAAAGCGCTGCCCGAGGGCTACGACACCTTCCTCGGCGAGCGTGGCGTGCGCCTGTCGGGCGGGCAGCGCCAGCGCATCGCGATCGCGCGGGCGATGCTCAAGAATCCGCCGCTGCTCCTGCTCGACGAGGCCACCAGCGCCCTCGATGCCGAGAGCGAGCGCATGGTGCAGGCCGCGCTCGAATCGGCGATGGTGGGCCGCACCACGCTGGTCATCGCGCACCGGCTCGCGACGGTGCAGAAGGCCGACCGCATCGTGGTGCTCGACCACGGCGGCATCGTGGAACAGGGAACGCATGCGACGCTGGTCGCACAGAACGGCGTTTACGCGCGCCTCGCGGCGCTGCAGTTCGCGGCCTAGGGTCTGCTACTGCAATGTCTCTTTAAGCGCCGGCGGGATCGGAAGCGAGAACACCGCGATGCCCTCGTCGAGCAGGGTCTGCGCCTCTTCGCGCGTGGCCTGGCCGCGGATGCCGCGCTCTTCGGCCTCGCCGTAGTGCATCTTGCGCGCCTCGTCGGCGAAGCGTTCGCCGACGTCTTCGGTCTTGGCCATCACCTCGCGCACCGCGCGCATCCAGCGCGCTTCGGGCGAATTTTCAACCGCAGGGACGGTCGGCGTTTCGGCGGGCGGCTTGGGGCTGCCGAGATTCAGGCGCGGCGCGGCCAGCAGCTTGGTGATGGCCGTGTCGGCACAGATCGGGCACGAGACCAGGCCGCCGGCAAGCTGCGTCTCGAACGCCTCGTTGGACGCGAACCAGCCCTCGAAGCCGTGGCCGTGGACGCATTGGAGGTTGAGAACCTTCATGCCCGGATTATCAGGCGCCGGCGGGCAAGGCGGGCGTTTGCCAGTCGAGCGCCCATGCGCCCGACAGGACGTTTTGCAGCCAGAGCGTGCAGGTCAGCGTCTTGGCGTCGGACACGGTGCCGTCGCGGCACCAGTCGAACAGTTGGCCCGGCGTGGCCGTGATGACATCGAGGAATTCGCCGTGGTCGAGCTGCCGGTCGCCGAGCGACAGGCCGCGCGCGAAATAGATGTGGATGATCTCGGTCGAGTACGCCACCGCCAGGTGCATGGCGCCGGCGTGGGCCCATTCGCGCGCGCTGTAGCCGGTTTCTTCGAGCAGTTCGCGCTGACCGCAGAAAAGTGGGTCTTCGCCGGCATCGAGTTTGCCGGCCGGGAATTCGGTCATCACGCGGCCGATCGGGTAGCGGTATTGACGCTCGAGCACGACGCGGCCGTCGTCGAGCAGCGGCACCACCACCACCGCGCCGGGATGGATCACGTATTCGCGCGTCGCGCTCTTGCCGTCGGGCAGGCGCACGGTGTCGCGCTTGGCGTGCAGGAAATTGCCCTTGAACAGCAGCTCGCTGTTCGTGCCCTCTTCCCTCAGATGTGCGTCGTCCATGTCATTTCCGATGCTTGAGCAGATAGCGCCAGGTGAAGCCGGGGAAGGCCAGCACGATGAAGAGCGCACCGGTGACGGCGTAGAACTCCCACCCCTGCGACGCGATCTGGCCGGCGCGGCGCTCGAAAAGGAGGCCGACGCCGCCGGCCACGAAATAGAGAAGCAGGAGTTCGGCCAGTCGCAGGCCCAGCGACTTGGTGCGCGCGGACAGCGGCACCAGCCCGAACAGCCGTTCGTTGACGAAGGGCAGATTGGCCGCCGCCAGGGCCACCAGCAGCACGACCCAGATCGATGCGCCCTGCGACACCTAGGATGAAGCCTAGTTCGCCAGCGTGGCCACGATGGCCTGCGCGCAGAGCGTCATGAGGCCACCCGGCACGATGCCGAGGACCAGGATCAGCGCGCCGTTGACGGTCAGCACGGCCCGCACGTCCCGCGGCGCAGACACCGTGCTCGCGGTGACCGGCGCATCGAAGTACATGACCTTGACCACGCGGATGTAATAGAAGGCGCCGATCAGCGACATCACGACCGCGACCACGGCCAGCGCGATGTAGATGCCCTGCCCCGACGCGATCAGCGCCTGCAGCACGGCCAGCTTGGCATAGAAGCCGACCAGCGGCGGAATGCCCGCGAGCGAGAACATGGCCACCGCCATCACGCCGGCATAGAGCGGGCTGCGCTGGTTGAGGCCGGCGAGGTCGGTGATCTCCTCGCTCTCGAAGCCTTCGCGCGCCAGGAGCAGGATGATGCCGAAGCTCGCCAGCGTCGTGAGCACGTAGGTCACGATGTAGAACATCGAGGCGCTGTAGGCGAACTGCGCGTTGTAGGTGTTGTTGTTGACCACGCCCGCCACCAGGCCCAGCAGCATGAAGCCCATCTGCGCGATGGTCGAATAGGCCAGCATGCGCTTGAGGTTGGTCTGCGCGATGGCCGCGAGGTTGCCGACCAGGAGCGACGCGATGGCGAGCAAGGCGAGCATCTGCTGCCAGTCGATCGCGAGCGGCAGCAGGCCTTCCACCAGCAGGCGGATGATGATCGCGAAGGCGGCGAGCTCCGGCGCCGCGCCGATCATCAGCGTGACGGCGGTCGGCGCGCCCTGGTAGACATCGGGCACCCACATGTGGAAAGGCGCCGCACCGACCTTGAAAGCCAGGCCGGCGACGATGAACACCAGGCCGAACACCAGCACCTGGTGGTTGACCTTGCGGCTGGCGATGGCCTTGAACACCTCGTTAATGTCGAGCGAACCGGTCGCGCCGTACATCATCGACATGCCGTAGAGCAGGAAGCCGCTGGCCATGGCGCCGAGCACGAAGTACTTCATCGCCGCTTCGCTGGCCACTGCGTTGTCGCGCCTGAGCGCGACCAGCGCGTAGCTCGACAGCGTGAGCAGCTCGAGCCCGAGGTAGATCAGGAGGAAGTTGCTGCCCGAGATCATCACGAAGATGCCGAGCAAGGCGAACATGCTCAGCGTGAACATCTCGCCGCCCTTCAGCATGCCGCGGTCGGCCGCATAGGGCCGTCCGTAGACCAGCGTGACCATCAGCGCCAGCGTGGCGAAGCACTTGAGCCAGTTGCCCATCGGATCGCTCACCACCATGCCGGCGAAGCCGTAGTGGGTCTTGCCCTCGCTCGCCTGGAGCGCGGTGAGGAAGGCCACCACGGCAAGCGTGAGCAGCGTCAGCACGTAGGTGCGCGTGCGGTGCGTGCTGGTGGTGGACAGATCGACCAGCGCGATGATGCAGGCCATGACCAGCAGCACCGCCTCGGGATAGATCGTCATCCAGCTGAGTTTGTCAATCATCTCGTTCTCTTGTTCAGCTTGGACTCATTGAGGCAGCTTGGGCGTCGCCACGTGGCGCAGCAGTTCCGCCACCGAGGCGTTCGTCACGTCGGTGAAGGGCTTGGGGTAGATGCCCATCCACAGCACCGCGGCCGCCAGCAAAGCCAGCATTAGGAATTCGCGCGCATTGATGTCGCTCAGTTCCTTCACATGGTCGTTGCCCACCGGCCCGAGGTAGACGCGCTTGTACATCCACAGCGTGTAGGCGGCGCCGAAGATCAGCGCCGTGGAGGCACCCAGGCCGAGCCAGAAGTTGGCCTTGACCGCGCCGAGGATCACCATCCATTCGCCGACGAAGCCGGCGGTGGCGGGCAGGCCGCAATTGGCCATGGCGAACAGCAGCGCGAAGGCCGCGAACTTGGGCATGGTGTTGACCACGCCGCCATAGTCGGCGATCTGGCGCGAATGCACGCGGTCGTAGAGCACGCCGATGCAAAGGAACATCGCGCCCGAGACGAAGCCGTGCGCGATCATCTGCACGATGCCGCCCGACACGCCGAGATCGTTGAAGATGAAGAAGCCCAGCGTCACGAAGCCCATGTGCGCCACGGACGAATAGGCCACCAGCTTCTTCATGTCCTGCTGCACCAGCGCCACCAGGCCGACGTAGATCACCGCGATCAGCGACAGGCCGATCATGAGCCAGGCCCATTCGTGCGCGGCATCGGGCGCGATCGGCATCGAGAACCGCAGGAAGCCGTAGGCGCCGAGCTTCAGCATGATCGCGGCCAGCACAGCCGAGCCGCCCGTGGGCGCCTCGACGTGCACGTCGGGCAGCCAGGTGTGGACCGGCCACATCGGCACCTTGACCGCGAAGGCCGCGAAGAAGGCGAAGAACAGGAAGGTCTGCGCGCCCGCGGGAAGCGGCAGCTTGTGCCAGCTCAGGATGTCGAAGCTGCCGCCCGACTTGTTGTACAGGTAGATCAGCGCGACCAGCATCAGCAGCGAGCCGAGCAGCGTGTAGATGAAGAACTTGAAGGCCGCGTAGATCTTGTTGGGACCGCCCCAGATGCCGATGATCAGGTACATCGGGATCAGCGTGGCTTCGAAGAAGACGTAGAACAGGATGCCGTCGAGCGCCGAGAAGGAGCCGATCATGAGGCCCGAGAGAATCAGGAAGGCGCCCATGTACTGGTTGACGCGCTCGGTGATCACCTCCCACGCGGAGATCACCACGATCACCGTGATGAAGGCCGTCAGGAGCACCAGCCACAGCGACAGGCCGTCGAGACCGACGTGGTAGTGGATGCTGAAGCGCTCGATCCAGCTTCCCTTCTCGACGAACTGCATCGCGGCGGTTCCGTTCTCGAAGCGCGTGTACAGCGGAATGGTGACCAGGAAGCTCGCGATCGAACCGACCAGCGCCATCCAGCGCACGCCGTTCGCATGCTCGTCTTTACCGAAGGCCAACAGCGCGGCGCCGAACGCGATCGGCACCCAGATGGCAAGGCTCAACAAACCCATTTTTGTTTTATCTCCGGCGCTTTGCGCTTACCTGTTGAACCAGACGAAGTACGTCATGAGGAGGAAGATGCCCATCAGCATCGCGAATGCGTAGTGGTAGATGTAGCCGGACTGCATCCAGCGCATGACGCCGGCGACGCGGCCGATCGCCTTCCATGAGCCGTCGACGATGGCACCGTCGATGACCCCCTGGTCCCCGCCCTTCCAGAGGCCGGTGCCCAGCGCGCGCGTGCCGCGCGCGATGAGATGCTCGTTGATCCAGTCCATGTAGTACTTGTTGTCGAGCAGCCGATGGACGGGGCCGAAGGCGCGCTTGATCGCCGCCGGCAGCGCCGGATTGACGAGGTACATGTACCAGGCCATCACCACGCCGGCCAGGGCGAGCCAGAACGGCGCGGCGGTGAGGCCGTGCAGGGCCATCGCCATCGGGCCGTGGAAGGCTTCGGCCAGCTCCTTCATCGCGTGGTGCTTGCTCTCGTCGACGATGATTGCGTCCTTGAAGAAGCCGCCGTAGAGCATCGGATCGATCGTCATGTAGCCGATCACGACCGAGGGAATGGCCAGCAGCACCAGCGGCAGCCAGACCACCCAGGGCGACTCGTGCGGCACGCTGTGATCGTGGTGGTGGCCGTGCGGATCCGGCTCCGCATCGTCGCCGTGGTGATTGTTCTCGGGATTCTGGTCGTAGCGCTCCTTGCCGTGGAACACCATGAAATACATGCGGAACGAATAGAAGGCGGTGACGAACACGCCAGCCAGCACCGCCCAGTACGCGAAGCCGGCGCCCCAGAGGTGGCTTTCGTGCACGGCTTCGATGATGCTGTCCTTGGAATAGAAGCCCGCGAACAGCGGCGTGCCGATCAGCGCCAGCGAACCCACCAGCGAGGTGATCCAGGTGATCGGCATGTACTTGCGCACGCCGCCCATCCAGCGGATGTCCTGGTTGTGGTGCATGCCGATGATCACCGAGCCGGCGCCGAGGAACAGCAGCGCCTTGAAGAAGGCATGCGTCATCAGGTGGAACACGGCGACGGAGTACGCCGAGGCGCCGAGTGCCACGGTCATGTAGCCGAGCTGCGAGAGCGTCGAGTAGGCGACCACGCGCTTGATGTCGTTCTGGATGATGCCCAGGAAGCCCATGAAGAGCGCGGTGATGGCGCCGATCACGAGCACGAAGGAAAGCGCCGTGTCGCTGAGCTCGAACAGCGGCGACATGCGCGCCACCATGAAGATGCCGGCCGTCACCATGGTCGCCGCATGGATCAGCGCCGAGATCGGGGTCGGGCCTTCCATCGAATCGGGCAGCCAGACGTGCAGCGGGAACTGCGCGCTCTTGCCCATCGCGCCGATGAACAGGCAGATGCAGATCACGGTGATCAGCATCCACTCGGTGCCGGGGAAGCTCAGCTTGGCGAGCGCGTCGGCCTTGGCGAAGGCTTCGGCGTAGTTCAGCGTGCCGGCATAGGCGGCGATCAGCCCGATGCCGAGGATGAAGCCGAAGTCGCCCACGCGGTTGACCAGGAAGGCCTTGAGGTTGGCGAAGATCGCGCTCGGCCTGTTGTACCAGAAGCCGATCAGCAGGTAGGACACCAGGCCCACAGCTTCCCAGCCGAAGAACAGCTGCAGCATGTTGTTGCTCATCACGAGCATCAGCATCGAGAAGGTGAAAAGCGAGATGTAGGCGAAGAAGCGGTTGTAGCCCTCGTCTTCCTCCATGTAGCCGATGGTGTAGATGTGCACCATCAGCGAGACGAAGGTCACGACGCACATCATCATCGCGGTGAGGCCGTCGACCAGGAAGCCGACTTCCATCCTGAGGCCGCCGACCACCATCCATTCGTAGATGGTGGCGTTGAAACGGGCGCCGTCGGCCACCACGCTCTTGAGCGTCATGGCCGAGATCACGAAGGAGATGAAGACGCCGAGGATGGTCAGCGAATGGGTGATGCGGCGGCCGATGTGGTTGCCGCCGAACTTGGTGCCGAACAGGCCGGCCAGGACGGAGCCGACCAGGGGCGCCAGCGGCACGGCCAGCAGTGCGGATGCGGAAAGTGTTGCGCTCATATGTCAGTCCTAGCCCTTGAGCGCGTTGAGTTCGTCGACGTTGATGTTCGACTTGTTGCGGAACAAGAGGACCAGCAGCGCCAGCCCGATGGCCGACTCGGCCGCGGCCACGGTCAGGATGAAGAACACGAAGATCTGGCCGTGCATGTCGCCCAGGAAGTACGAGAAGGCGACGAAGTTCACGTTGACCGCAAGCAGCATCAGCTCGATGCACATCAAAAGCACGATCAGGTTCTTGCGGTTGAGGAAGATGCCGATCACCGAGAGCGCGAAAAGCATCGCACCCAGCGAGAGGAAATGTCCGAGCGTGAGCGTCATGCCTTGGTCTCCCCGGCTGCCGGTGTTTCTGGAGCCACAGGCGGCGCCGCGCGCGTGACGGGCATCTGCACGATGCGCACGCGGTCGCGCGCCTTCACGCGCACCTGGTCGGCCGGGTTCACGTACTTGCTGTCCTTGCGGGTGCGCAGCGTGAGCGCGATGGCCGCGACGATGGCGACCAGCAGGATGACGGCAGCGATCTCCAGCGGGTAGAGGTATTCGGTGTAGAGCAGCTTGCCGAGCTCGAGCGTGTTGGAAGTGCCGGGGCCGGAGGCCATGGCGGTCTTCGGTTCGGCGAGGCGGAAGCCGCCCATCAGCACCGCGGCCATTTCGAGCGCGATCAGCGCGCCGACGCCGGCTGCGAGCGGAAAGTGCTTCCAGAAGCCCTCGCGCAGCGCATCGACGTTGATGTCGAGCATCATCACGACGAACAGGAACAGCACCATCACCGCGCCGACGTAGACGAGCACCAGCGAGATCGCCAGGAACTCGGCGCGCAGCAGCAGCCAGATGGCCGATGCCTGGAAGAATGCAAGCACCAGGTAGAGCGCAGCGTACACGGGGTTGCGCGCGGTGATGACACGGAAGGCCGCGAAAAGCAGCACCGCGGCAAACAGATAGAATAGGCCGGTCTTGACGTCCATGGATCGGGTTCGTTTTTGTGAGGTTCGGGCCGTGCCGCCTCAGCGGTACTTGGCATCCGCCGCCTTGTTGGCAGCGATTTCTTTTTCGTAGCGGTCGCCCACGGCCAGCAGCATGTCCTTGGTGAAGTACAGGTCGCCGCGCTTCTCGCCGTGGTATTCGAAGATGTGGGTCTCGACGATGGAGTCGACCGGACAGCTCTCTTCGCAGAAGCCGCAGAAGATGCACTTGGTCAGGTCGATGTCGTAGCGCGTGGTGCGGCGCGAGCCGTCGTCGCGCACGTCCGATTCGATCGTGATCGCAAGCGCCGGGCAGACTGCCTCGCAGAGCTTGCACGCGATGCAGCGCTCCTCGCCGTTCTCGTAGCGGCGCAGCGCATGCAGGCCGCGGAAGCGCGGCGACAGCGGCGTCTTCTCTTCGGGAAACTGCACGGTGATCTTGCGGCTGAAGGCGTACTTGCCGGTGAGCGCCAGGCCCTTGAACAACTCGACCAGCATGAAGCTGGACAGGAAGTCCTTGAGCGAGAACGGCGCCGGCGAGGTTGCGGTGTGCGCAGACATGGCGATTCCAGTTATTTCCAGATGTTGTACGGGGTCTGCATCCAGGCGCCGACCACCACCAGCCACACGAGCGTGACCGGAATGAAGATCTTCCAGCCGAGCCGCATGATCTGGTCGTAGCGGAAGCGCGGGAAGGTCGAGCGGACCCACAGGAACATCGTGACCACGACGAAGGTCTTGATGCCCAGCCAGATCCAGCCCGGGATGAAGCCGAGGAAGTCGAAGGGAGGCAGCCAGCCGCCGAGGAACAGCACGGCGCACAGGATCGAGACCAGCCACATGTTGGCGTACTCGGCCAGGAAGAACATCGCGAAGCTCATGCCCGAGTACTCGATCATGTGGCCGGCGACGATTTCCGATTCGCCTTCCACCACGTCGAAGGGATGGCGGTTGGTTTCGGCCAGGCCCGAGATGAAGTAGACGAGGAAGATCGGCAGCAGCGACAGCCAGTTCCACGACAGGAAGCCGATGCCCATCGAGGCGAAATGCCCCTTGCCCTGCCCCATCACGATGTCGGTCATGTTGAGGCTGGCCGAGACCATGAGCACGACGACGAAGCAGAAGCCCATCGCGATCTCGTAGCTGACCATCTGGGCCGAGGCGCGCAACGCGCCGAGGAAGGCGTACTTCGAGTTCGAGGCCCAGCCCGCGATGATCACGCCGTAGACCTCCAGCGAAGTGATGGCCATGACGAACAGCAGGCCGGCATTGATGTTGGCCAGCGCGACGTCGGGACCGAACGGGATCACGGCCCAGGCGGCCAGCGCCGGCATGATGGTCATGATCGGGCCGAGCAGGAACAGGCCCTTGTTCGCGACCGTGGGCAGGATGATTTCCTTGGTCAGGAGCTTGAGCGCGTCGGCGATGGGTTGCAGCAAGCCCAGGGGGCCGATGCGGTTGGGGCCGAGGCGGATCTGCGTGAAGCCGATGGCCTTGCGCTCCCACAGCGTGAGGTAGGCCACCGCGCCCATCAGCGGCAGCACCACGACGACGATCTTGATCAGGGTCCAGATCACCGGCCAGGCGAGGCCGGTCCACCAGTGCGCCGCGACCAGGCCCTGGCCGAAGCCGTGCAGGGTGTCGATCATGCGAGCACCTCCTGCGCGGCGGCATTGCGAACCCCGCGAGCGTCCGCGGTCAGCTGCAGCGACGGCGCGCGGCGAACGATGGAATCGAGCTGGTAGATGCCGGCAACCGCCGGCGGCGTGGCATGAGACGCGCGTTCACCGTCGAAGCGGGCCGCAGTGGCGTTGCTCAGCTTGTCGGCCGGCACGCTGGCGCCTGCGCCGATGTCGGCCAGCACCTCGGCCGTCGATTCGAAGGAGAAGCCCGAAAGGCCCAGCAGGTTGGCCAGCACGCGCAGCACCTTCCAAGCCGGGCGTGTTTCGCCCAGCGGCTTCACGACCGCATGGAAACTCTGCACGCGGCCCTCCGCGTTGACGAAGGTGCCCGGCGTTTCGGTGAAAGGCGCGATCGGCAGCAGCACGTCGCTGAATTCGAGGTTGGCCTTGAAGGGGCTCAGCGTCACGACCATCTGGGCGTGCGTGAGCGCGTCGGCCGCGGCGGCACCGGCGGCCGAGTCGAACACCGGTTCGGTATTGAGCAACAGCACCGCCTTGAGCGCGCCGCGAAGCATCTCTCCTGCATTCAGCCCGCCTTCGGCGGGCAGCGCGCCGACTAGCTGCGCGCCGACCGTGTTGGCGGCCTCGGTGAGATAGCCGACGCTGGCCCCGGTCTGGGCGCCGATCCAGTTCGCCAGCGCCAGCAACGTGCCGGCTTCGGCATGGTGAGCGGCCGCATTGCCGAGCAGGATGGCCTTGCGCTCGCCGCCAAGCAGCGACGCCGCGATGGCCTTGGCAGCATCACCGGGCGCATCGCTGCCGGCCACCGGCGCCGCGGCGCCGGTGCTGGCGGCCACGGCGCCGGCGATCTCGGCCAGCGCGTCCACCCAGTCCTGTGCCGGCACGCGCACGGCATTCGCCACCGGCATGGCCCAGGCTTCATCATCGGCCAGCAGATCGGGCGAGGTCAGCGCGCTCAGCTCGCCTCCCTTGCGCACCGCCTGGCGAATGCGCTGCGCAAACAGCGGATGATCCTTGCGAAGGTTGCTGCCGATCACGAGCGCGCGCTGCAGTTGCGACAGCGATGCGATCGAGGTGCCGAGCCAGCGCACGCCTTCGAAGGCGTTGAACTCGGCGTTGCGCAGGCGGTAGTCGATGTTGCCGCTGCCCAGGCCGTGCGTCAGCAGCTTGGCCAGGTGCAGTTCTTCGAGCGTGCTGTGCGGGCTCGCGAGCGTACCGATGCTCTGCACGCCGTGGTCGGCCTTGATCTGCTTCAGGCCGTTGGCCACGTATTCGAGCGCGGTCTGCCAGTCGACCTGCTGCCACTGGCCGCCCTGCTTCAGCATGGGCTGGGTCAGGCGCTCGGGACCGTTCAGTGCCTCGTACGAAAAGCGGTCGCGGTCGGCGATCCAGCATTCGTTGACGTCTTCGTTCTCGAGCGGCACCACGCGCATCACGCGGTTGTTCTTGACCTGGACGATCAGGTTGGCGCCGGTCGAATCGTGCGGGCTCACCGACTTGCGGCGCGAGAGCTCCCAGGTGCGGGCGCTGTAGCGGAAGGGCTTGCTCGTGAGCGCACCCACCGGGCAGAGGTCGATCATGTTGCCCGAGAGCTCGGAGTCCACCGAATCGCCGAGGAAGGTCTCGATCTCGGCATGCTCGCCGCGATGCGACATGCCGAGCTCCATCACGCCGGCCACTTCCTGGCCGAAGCGCACGCAGCGCGTGCAATGGATGCAGCGGCTCATCTCTTCCATGCTGATGAGCGGGCCCACGTCCTTGTGGAAGACCACGCGCTTTTCTTCTTCGTAGCGCGAGGACGAGCCGCCGTAGCCGACGGCCAGGTCCTGCAGTTGGCATTCGCCGCCCTGGTCGCAGATCGGGCAATCGAGCGGATGGTTGATCAGCAGGAACTCCATCACCGACTGCTGGGCCTTGATCGCCTTGTCGCTCTTGGTGCGCACGATCATGCCCTGCGTCACCGGCGTGGCGCAGGCCGGCATGGGCTTGGGCGCCTTCTCGACGTCGACCAGGCACATGCGGCAATTGGCCGCGATGCTGAGCTTCTTGTGATAGCAGAAGTGCGGGATATAGGTGCCCGCCTTGTCGGCCGCATGCATGATCATGCTGCCTTCGACGATTTCGACCTTCTTGCCGTCGAGTTCGATTTCGATCATGTGTTTAAGCGCTCCGCGCTTCTTTGCTCACCCTCTCCCCCTGGGAGAGGGCCGGGGTGAGGGCGTCCTTGGCAATCAAGGCCTCGAACTCGTGACGGAAGTGCTTGATCATGGCGCGCACCGGCATCGCGGCCGCGTCGCCGAGCGCGCAGATGGTGCGGCCCTGGATGTTGTCGGCCACCGAATTGAGCAGCTCCATGTCGCTCGGCTTGCCGTGGCCGTTGTGGATGCGGTCCACCACGCGCCAGAGCCAGCCCGTGCCTTCGCGGCACGGCGTGCACTGGCCGCAGGACTCGTGCATGTAGAAGTACGAGAGACGCTTGAGCGACTCGACCATCGAACGGCTGTCGTCCATCACGATCACCGCGCCCGAGCCCAGCATCGAGCCGGCCTTGGCGATGGAGTCGTAGTCCATCGTGCACTCCATCATGATCGAGGCCGGCAGCACCGGCGCAGACGAACCGCCGGGAATCACGGCCTTGAGCTGGCGCCCCTTGCGCACGCCGCCTGCGAGCTCGAGCAGCTTCGAGAACGGCGTGCCCATCGGCACTTCGTAGTTGCCGGGCAATTCGACGTCGCCGCTGACCGAATAGATCTTCGTGCCGCCGTTGTTCGGCTTGCCGCATTCCAGATACGCCGGGCCACCGTTGACGATGATCCACGGCACCGCCGCGAAGGTCTCGGTATTGTTGATGGTGGTCGGCTTGCCGTAGAGGCCGAAGCTGGCCGGGAACGGCGGCTTGAAACGCGGCTGCCCCTTCTTGCCTTCCAGCGACTCGAGCAAGGCGGTTTCCTCGCCGCAGATATAGGCGCCAAAGCCGTGGGACGCATGCAGCTGGAAGTTGAAGCTGCTGCCGAGGATGCCGTCGCCCAAATAGCCGGCGGCGCGCGCTTCTTCCAATGCTTCCTCGAAACGATCGTAGGTCTGGAAGATCTCGCCGTGAATGTAGTTGTAGCCCACGCTGATGCCCATCGCATAGGCGGCGATGGCCATGCCCTCGATCACGATGTGTGGGTTGAACTGCAGGATGTCGCGGTCCTTGCAGGTGCCTGGCTCGCCCTCGTCCGAGTTGCAGACCAGGTACTTCTGGCCCGGGAACTGGCGCGGCATGAAGCTCCACTTGAGGCCGGTCGGGAAGCCCGCGCCGCCGCGGCCGCGCAGGCCCGAGGCCTTGACCTCGGCGATCACCTGCTCGGGCGTCATGCCTTCGGCGAGGATCTTGCGCAGCGCCTTGTAGCCGCCGCGCGCTTCGTAGTCGGCCAGGCGCCAGTTGGTGCCGTCGAGGCCGGCATAGATCTGCGGCTCGATGTGGCGGTTGTGAAAGCAGGTCTGGACGCCGGTGGCCTGGAACTGCGAAAGCACTTGCTCGGGCGTCATCATTGCGCGCCCTCCGGCGTCGAGGTACGCAGGCCGTCGATCAGCTGATCGAGCTTCTCGTTGCTCATGAAGCTGCACATGGTGCGGTCGTTGACCAGCATCACCGGCGAATCGGCGCAGGCGCCGAGGCACTCGCTCTGCTGGAGGGTGAACATGCCGTCCGGCGTGGTCTCGCCCATGTGGATGCCGAGCTTCTTCTCGAGATGGGCCAGCGCCACCGCGCCGTCGCGCAGCTGGCACGGCAGGTTGGTGCAGACGTTGAGCTTGAACTTGCCCACCGGCCGCTGGTTGTACATGTTGTAGAAGGTCGTGACCTCGTGCACCGCGATCGGCGCCATGCCGAGGTACGCGGCGATCTCGCGCTCGCGCTGCACGCTGACGAAGCCTTCGTCCTTCTGCACGATCGCGAGGCAGGCCATCACGGCCGACTGCCTGCCTGCCGGCGGGTACTTGGCGACCTCGCGCGCAAAAAGCTCCAGCGTGGCGGCCGAAAGCGGCGCCTGGTTGCTGCTGTGGGTGGTCATTCGTTCGCTCACCTGTCGATCTCGCCGAACACGATGTCCATGGTGCCAATCACCGCGACCGCGTCGGCAATCATGTGGCCGCGCGACATCTCGTCGAGCGCCGCCAGATGCGGGAAGCCCGGTGCGCGGATCTTCAGCCGGTAGGGCTTGTTGGCGCCATCGCTCACGAGATAGATGCCGAACTCGCCCTTGGGATGCTCGACGGCGGCATAGGCCTCGCCTTCGGGCACATGGAAGCCTTCGGTGAAGAGCTTGAAATGGTGGATCAGCTCCTCCATGTTGGCCTTCATCGATTCGCGCGCCGGCGCAGCCACCTTGTGGTTGTCGGTGATCACCGGGCCCGGGTTGGCGCGCAGCCAGGCCGAGCACTGCTGGATGATGCGGTTGGCCTGGCGCATTTCCTCGACGCGCACGAGGTAGCGGTCGTAGCAGTCGCCGGTCTTGCCGATCGGAATGTCGAATTCCATCTGATCGTAGACGTCGTAGGGCTGCTTCTTGCGCAGATCCCATTCGACGCCCGAGCCCCGCAGCATCGGGCCCGTGAAGCCGAGGTTCAGCGCGCGCTCGGGCGTCACCACGCCGATACCGACGGTGCGCTGCTTCCAGATGCGGTTGTCGGTGAGCAGCGTCTCGTACTCGTCGACCATCTTCGGGAAGCGCTTGCAGAAATCGTCGATGAAGTCGAGCAGCGAGCCGCGGCGGTTTTCGTTCAGGCGCTCGATCGCCTTCGCGTTCTTGATCTTGCTGACCTTGTACTGCGGCATCGCATCCGGCAGGTCGCGGTAGACGCCGCCCGGACGGAAGTAGGCCGCGTGCATGCGCGCGCCCGAGACCGCCTCGTACATGTCGAACAGGTCTTCGCGCTCGCGGAAGCAGTAGATGAGCATGTTCATCGCACCGCAGTCCAGCCCGTGCGCGCCCAGCCACAGCAGGTGGTTCAGGAGGCGCGTGATCTCGGCGAACATCACGCGGATGTACTGCGCGCGGATCGGCACGTCGAGGCCCATGAGCCGCTCGATCGCAAGGCAGTACGCGTGCTCGTTGCTCATCATCGAGACGTAGTCGAGCCGGTCCATGTAGGGCAGCGACTGGATGTAGGTGCGCGTCTCGGCGAGCTTCTCGGTCGCGCGGTGCAAGAGGCCGATGTGCGGATCGGCGCGCTGGATGACTTCACCGTCGAGCTCGAGCACCAGGCGCAGCACGCCGTGCGCTGCGGGGTGCTGGGGTCCGAAGTTCAGCGTGTAGTTCTTGATTTCGGCCATATCGGTTTCAGTGCAATCCGCCGTAGTTGTCTTCGCGAATCACGCGCGGCGTGATCTCGCGCGGCTCGATCGAGACCGGCTGGTAGATCACGCGCTTCTGCTCCGCGTCGTAGCGCATCTCGACATGGCCCGACACCGGGAAGTCCTTGCGGAACGGGTGACCGATGAAGCCGTAGTCGGTCAGGATGCGGCGCAGGTCGTCATGGCCTTCGAACACGATGCCATAGAGGTCGAAGGCTTCGCGCTCGAACCAGCCGGCGGCGTTCCAGATGCCGGTCAGCGAATCGATCACCGGCAGGTCTTCGTTGGGCACGAACACCTTGAGGCGCACGCGCTGGTTGAGGCTCACGGAAAGCAGGTGCGTCACCACGCAGAAGCGCTCGCCCTCCCACTCGCCTTCGCGGTAGTCGGAGTAATCGAGGCCGCAAAGGTCGATCAGCTGCTCGAAGCGGCAGCCTGGCGCATCGCGCAGCAGGGTCGCGGCTTCCAGATAGTCGGCCGCGCCGACCACCACCGTCACTTCGCCGAGCGCGAGCGTGACGCTCTTGGCCTTGGGGCCGAGCGTTTCGGTGATCTGGGTCTGCAGTGCCTCGGGAGAAATGGCAAAGTCGGTCATCGTCTTTCGCTTCTCAGGCACGCGCGATCGTGTTGGTGCGGCGGATCTTCTGCTGCAGCTGGATGATTCCGTAGAGCAGCGCCTCGGCGGTCGGCGGGCAGCCCGGCACATAGACGTCGACCGGCACGATGCGGTCGCAGCCGCGCACGACCGAGTAGCTGTAGTGGTAGTAGCCGCCGCCGTTGGCGCAGGAGCCCATCGACAGCACCCAGCGGGGCTCGGGCATCTGGTCGTAGACCTTGCGCAGCGCCGGCGCCATCTTGTTGCACAGCGTGCCGGCCACGATCATCAGATCGGATTGGCGCGGGCTCGGGCGAAACAGCATGCCGAAGCGGTCGATGTCGTAACGCGCGGCACCCGCGTGCATCATTTCCACGGCACAGCAGGCCAGACCGAAAGTCATCGGCCACAGTGATCCGGTCTTGGCCCAGTTCACCACCGAGTCGTAGGTGGTGGTGACGAAGCCTTCCTTCATGACGCCTTCAATGGCCATTTTGCGGATTCCTTGTCATTCCCAGTCGAGCGCGCCCTTTTTCCACTCGTAGACGAAGCCCACGACGAGGATGGCGAGAAAAATCATCATGGCCCAGAAGCCGACCGGACCGATTTCCTTGAGCGCGATCGCCCACGGGAAGAGAAAGGCGATCTCGAGGTCGAAAAGAATGAAGAGAATCGCCACGAGGTAGTAGCGCACGTCGAACTTCATGCGCGCGTCTTCGAAGGCTTCGAAGCCGCATTCGTAGGGCGAATTCTTTTGAGCGTCGGGCCGGTTGGGGCCGAGGATGTAACCGAGAACCTGCGGTGCGACGCCGACACCGACTCCGACCAGGATGAACAACAGGACGGGAAGGTAGGAATCGAGGTTCATCGGGGTCTTTTACCGCTTGACGCCGACAGGAAGATGAAGCTTCCTGCCGACGAGATTTGGTGCGGTCGGCGAGACTCGAACTCGCACAGCTTTCGCCACTACCCCCTCAAGATAGCGTGTCTACCAATTTCACCACGACCGCGGTTTTGTGTGTCCGGATGGCATGAGGAACCCGAGAGGGTTTTGGCTTTCCGGACAGCTTTAGAGTTTACCCTGAAATGAAGTCGTTTTCGCTCGGCGACCGCATCGAAAACGACAGGATCACTTGGTCGGGATCTGCGCAGCGCCCGAAGCCGGTGCAGCAGGTGCCGATGCCGGTGCATCCGCGCCGGGTGCCGCAGCAGGTGCGTTGCCCGAAGGAATCTGCGATGCCGGGCCCGAAGGTGCGGGGGCAGGCGCCGGCGCTGGCGCGCCGATCGCGGCGCGCTCGAGCAGGCTGCCGCCGCCCGTCGGCCGGGCATGGCTGAAGTAGGCAAGCAGCAAGGTGCAGGCGAAGAACACGGCGGCAAGAACGCCGGTGGTGCGCGAAAGGAAGTTCGCGCTGCCGCTGGCGCCGAACAGGCTGCCCGCACTGCCGCTGCCGAAGGCGGCACCCATGTCGGCACCCTTGCCGTGCTGGATCAGGATCAGGCCGATCATCGCGAGTGCGGTGAGCATCTGTACGCCCACCAGGATATTGAGGACCACGTTCATTCGTTCTAACTCCTAAATTCGTTCGCGGCTGCGCTGGTCTCAGCGTGCCGCGGCAATGATCTGCAAAAAGTCGGGCGCCTTCAGCGAGGCCCCGCCGATCAGCCCGCCGTCGATGTCGGACTGGGCCAGCAGCTCGGCCGCGTTGGCGGCGTTCATGCTGCCGCCGTAGAGGATGCGAATGCCTGCCGCGTGTTCGCTCGCCGCGTGGTGCAGTTGCGCACGCAGCACGGCGTGCACCGCCTGCGCCTGCTCGGGCGTCGCGGTCTTGCCGGTGCCGATGGCCCAGACGGGCTCGTAGGCCACCACGATCTCGCTGATGCAGTGGCCATTGATATGGATCACCGCGGCGAGCTGGCGCTTGACGACCTCCTCGGTCTGCCCTGCCTCGCGCTGCGCCAGCGTTTCGCCCACACAGACGATGGGCGTGATGCCGTTCGCGAGCGCGGCGGCCGTCTTGGCTGCCACCCCTTCGTCCGTCTCGCCGTGGTACTGCCGGCGCTCCGAATGACCCACGATCGCGTAGCGGACGCCGAAATCCTTCAGCATCGCCGCCGATTGCTCGCCGGTGAATGCGCCTTGCGGCTGGGCCGATACATCCTGCGCACCCAATGCGATCGGCGACCCGGCGACGAGCGCCTGCACCTGCGCCAGGTAGGGTGCCGGAACGCACACCGCGACATCACACGAAGGCGTGCCGACGCCCTGCAGCAGCGCCTTCACCAGCGCCTCGTTGGCCGCGAGGCTGCCGTTCATCTTCCAGTTGCCGGCGATGAGTTTTTTCTTCGTCGTCATGTCTGTCCCGTTCACCAGGTCAGCACGATCTTGCCGATGTGCTGGTTCGATTCCATCAAGGCATGAGCCTGCGCCGCGCCGCTGGGCTCGCCCTGTGCGGCGAAGGTGCTGTGGATCACCGGCTTGACGGCGCCGCTTTCGAGCAGCGGCCAGACCTTTTCGCGCAAGGACTTCGCGATCGCGCCCTTGAATGCGACCGGCCGCGGACGCAGGGTCGAACCCGTGATCGTGAGCCGGCGCCGCAGCACCAGGCCGGCATTGAATTCGCTCTTCGTGCCGCCCTGCACCGCGATGATCACGAGCCGGCCGTCTTCGGCCATGCACTCGATCTCGCGCGGAACGTAGGCGCCGGCCACCATGTCGAGCACCACGTCGACGCCCTTGCCGCCGGTGAGGCGCTTGACCTCTTCGACAAAATCGGAGGTCTTGTAGTTGATCGCGTGGTCGGCGCCGAGCTTCTTGCAGGCGTCGCACTTGTCGTCGCTGCCGGCCGTCACGATCACCGTCGCGCCGAAGGCCTTGCCGAGCTGGATGGCCGTGACGCCGATGCCGCTCGAGCCGCCCTGGATCATGAGCGTCTCGCCGTTCTGCAGGCGCGCACGGTCGAACACGTTGCTCCACACGGTGAAGAAGGTTTCGGGCAGGGTCGCTGCCTCCGCATCGCTCCATCCCTTGGGCACCGGCAGGCACTGGGCCACCGGCGCCACGCAGAGCTCCGCATAGCCGCCGCCCGCGATCAGCGCGCACACGCGGTCGCCGACCGCAAGCCCGGCCTCGTGCATCGCCGCGGCATCGCCCGAAACGATCTCGCCCGCGACCTCGAGCCCCGGCAGATCCGAAGCGCCCGGCGGCACCGGATAGTTGCCGGTGCGCTGGAGCACGTCGGGACGGTTCACGCCGCTCGCGGCCACGCGAATCAGCAATTCGCCCGCACCCGCGACCGGCGCGGGACGCTCGGCCACGCGCAGCACCTCGGGGGCGCCGTACGAAGTGATTTCAATGGCTTTCATTCTTTTCTCCGCTGCAGCGCCCGCCCCTCACGAGCGGACGCACGGTGAACTGACGGCAAAGGCGTCACCGCCCTTGCCTCTCAGGCCTGGCGGTCGCCGCCGTTGGGCTCTTGCGGACGCTGGTCCTGTTCGACCGCCACTGCCTGCTCGCCGGCTTGCTCGCCGCGTTCGGCGTTGTCGAAGCGCGGTGCGCGCTCGCCGCGCGGCGGGCGATCGCCGCGCTCGCGACGCTCGCCGCGGTCTTCGCGCGGCGGGCGCTCGCTGTATTCCATGCCGGCCGGACGCTCGGTCAGCGCCTTCATGGACAGCTTGACGCGGCCCTTCTCGTCGGTCTCGAGCACCTTGACCTTCACGATCTGGCCTTCGCTCAGGTAGTCGGTCACCTTCTCGACGCGTTCGTGCGCGATCTGGCTGATGTGCAGCAGGCCGTCCTTGCCCGGCAGCAGGTTGATCAGCGCGCCGAAGTCGAGGATCTTGGTGACCGGGCCTTCATAGGTCTTGCCGATCTCGACTTCCGCCGTGATCTGCTCGATGCGCTTCTTGGCCTCTTCGGCCTTGGCCGGATCGGTCGAAGCGATGGTGATGGTGCCGTCTTCGTCGATGTTGATCTGCGTGCCGGTCTCTTCCGTCAGCGCCCGGATCACCGAGCCGCCCTTGCCGATCACGTCGCGGATCTTCTCGGGATTGATCTTCATCGTGAACAGGCGCGGCGCGAAGCTGGAGACTTCGGCCTTGGCTTCGCCCATCGCTTCCTGCATCTTGCCCAGGATGTGCATGCGCGCTTCCTTGGCCTGCGCCAGCGCGACCTGCATGATCTCCTTGGTGATGCCCTGGATCTTGATGTCCATCTGCAGCGCAGTGATGCCGTTGGTCGTGCCGGCCACTTTGAAGTCCATGTCGCCCAGGTGATCCTCGTCACCCAGGATGTCGGTCAGCACGGCGAAGCGGTTGTCTTCCTTGATCAGGCCCATCGCGATGCCGGCCACGTGCGCCTTCATCGGCACGCCGGCATCCATCATCGAGAGGCAACCGCCGCAGACCGAAGCCATCGACGAGGAGCCGTTCGACTCGGTGATTTCCGACACGACGCGGATCGTGTAGGGGAACTCTTCCTTGGTCGGCAGGCAGGCCACCAGGGCGCGCTTGGCGAGGCGGCCATGGCCGACTTCGCGGCGCTTGGTCGAGCCCATGCGGCCCACTTCGCCGGTGGCAAAGGGAGGCATGTTGTAGTGGAACAGGAAGCGGTCTTCGTACTCGCCGGCCAGCGCGTCGATGCGCTGCGCATCGCGCTCGGTGCCGAGCGTGGTCACGACCAGCGCCTGGGTTTCGCCGCGCGTGAACAGGGCCGAGCCGTGGGTGCGGGGCAACACGCCGTTGCGGATCTCGATGGGGCGCACAGTGCGCGTGTCGCGGCCGTCGATGCGCGGCTCGCCCGAGAGGATCTGGCTGCGCACGATCTTGGCTTCGATGTCGAACAGCAGGCCTTCGACCTTGGCGGCATCGAAGGGCTCGCCGCCATCCTTGAGCGCGGCCATCACGCCGGCGGTGGCTTCGCGCAGGGCCTGCGTGCGGGCCTGCTTGCTGCGGATCTGGTAGGCGGCGCGCAGCTTTTCCTCGGCCAGGCCGTTGACCTTGGCGATGAAGACTTCGTCCTTGGGGGCCGGCTGCCAGTCCCACACCGGCTTGCCGGCGTCGCGCACGAGTTCGTGGATCGCGTTGATCGCGATGTTGGCCTGCTCATGGCCGAACACCACGCCGCCGAGCATGATTTCCTCGCTCAGCTGCAGCGCTTCGGACTCGACCATCAGCACGGCCGCCTCGGTCCCGGCGACGACCAGGTCCATCTGCGAATCCTTGCGCTCGGTCTGGCCCGGGTTCAGCACGTACTGGCCGTTGATGTAGCCCACGCGCGCGGCCCCGATCGGGCCGCTGAAGGGAATGCCGGAGATCGACAGCGCGGCGCTCACGCCGATCATGGCGGCAATGTCGGCATCGACTTCGGGGTTGAGCGACAGCGTGTGGATCACCACGTGCACTTCGTTCAAGAAGCCTTCAGGGAACAGCGGACGGATCGGGCGGTCGATCAGGCGCGAGGTCAGCGTCTCGAGCTCGCTGGGCTTGGCTTCGCGCTTGAAGAAGCTGCCGGGGATCTTGCCGGCGGCATAGGTCTTCTCGATGTAGTCGACGGTCAGCGGGAAGAAGTCCTGGCCCGGCTTGGCGGTCTTGGAAGCGACCACGGTAGCCAGCACCACGGTGCCCTCGATGTCCACGATCACGGCGCCGCTGGCTTGGCGGGCGATTTCGCCGGTTTCCAGGACGACGGTCTTGCCGCCCCACTGGAAGGTCTTGGTGACTTTGTTGAAGAGGCTCATGTTTAGCTCCTGTTTTGATAGCGGGTTTGCTGTGGCAGTCACAGGTCCCGCGGGGCCGGAGCGCTTTCCAGAACACGATGCCATTCCAGAGAAATTCGAGGGGAACTTCGTTGGAATGACACAGCTTCGCTCTGTTTTGGCGGCTCCGAAGTAAAAAACGCCTGAGCTAGCGGACTAACCCAGGCGTTCTTGCATGCGATTCGGCTTACTTGCGCAGACCCAGCTTGGCGATCAGCGCGGTGTAGCGGTCGGCGTCCTTGGACTTGAGATAGTCCAGCAGTTTGCGGCGGCGGCTCACCATGCGCAGCAGGCCGCGGCGACCATGGTGGTCCTTGGCGTGCGTCTTGAAGTGCGGGGTGAGTTCGTTGATACGGGCGGTCAGCAGTGCGACTTGCACTTCGGGACTGCCGGTGTCATTGGCGGCGCGGGCGTTGTCCTTGACAACTTCCGCCTTGATGGAGGCTGCGATCATTTGATGATTTTCCTGTTCCGGGATGTTTGACTTGCGGCGGGCGCTGGAACTGCACCCGCCGTGCGCCTTGCGGCATGCAAAGCCTTGGGATTATAGCCCGCCCGGAGGCTTCGCGCACTTCGTGTCGTGCGCGCCCTCCTTCCTCCGGGGTGCTATCGGGCTGCCAGCCAGGTCTTGAGCCGCTCGACCCCCTGCACCAGGCGCTGCGGGTCCTTCGAGGCGAAGCACCAGCGCAGCCAGCCCTGCGCCTCGGGTGCGAAGGCGCTGCCCGGCGCGAGTCCGAGCCCGGCTTCGGCCACCAGGCGCTTGGCCAGCGCCAGTGAATCATCGAAGCCCTCGAGCCTGAAGAAGGCGTACATGCCGCCGCGCGCGGGCGCCACCTCGATGCCCGGAATGTCGGCGAGCAAGGGCACCAGCGTGTCGCGGCAGGCCTTGAGGTGGGCGACCACGCGCGGCGTGATTTCCTGGCTGTGGGCCAGCGCAGCGATGCCGGCACGTTGCGTGAACACGCTCGCGCAGGAGGTATTGAATTCGATCAGCTTGCCCATGCCATCCATCAGCGCCGGCGGCAGCACCAGCCAGCCCAGGCGCCAGCCGGTCATGAGAAAGCTCTTCGAAAAGCTGTGGGCGACGACGAGCCGGTCGTCCGGCGCCGAAATGTCGAGGAAGCTGGGTGCGCATCCCTTCGGCGTGGGGTCGAAGTACAGCCGCTCGTACACCTCGTCGGCCAGGATCCAGGTGCCGGTCCGCCGGCAATGATCGAGGATCGCCTGCTGCTCGGCGCGCGTCAGTGTCCAGCCGGTCGGGTTGTTCGGCGCATTGACGATGAGCAGCTTCGTCGCCGGGGTGATCGCGGCGCGCAACGCGTCGAGCTCGAGCGTCCATTGTCCTGCCTTCGGCACCAGCGGCACGGAACGCACGCGCGCGCCGAGGATCGCAGGTTGCGCCGTCAGGTTGGGCCACACGGGCGTGAGCGCCACCACCTCGTCGCCCGCATCGACCAGCGCCTGCGCCGCCAGCATCAGCGCGTTGACGCCGCCCGAGGTTATGGCGATGCGCGAGGCCTCGATCGCCGGGTGCAGGGCACTCATGTACTGCGCAACGGCCTCGCGCAATTCCGGCAGGCCCAGGTTGTGAGCGTAGAAGGTTTCTCCTTGTTGCAGCGAATCGATCGCCGCCTGGCGAATCACCTCGGGCGTCACTTCGTCGCTCTCGCCGAACCAGAAGGCCAGCACGTCGCTGCGGCCCAGGCCGGCGTTGGCAACCTCGCGGATCTTGGAGGCTTCGAGGTTGTGGATGGCTTCGCGCATCGGCTTGTTCCTTGGAGGTCAGGAGCGCTGCATCTTGCAGCTGGTGGGCATCTCGGCCCGTTCGGCAGGGATTGTCCTCACCACGCGGAAGCCGTAGCCGGAACCTTCGACGTCGAACTTCACGCCGGGTGTGCCCTGCTTGTCCATCACACCGACCACCAGGTTCTGCTGAAACTGGTGATCGGCGGCGCGCATGCGGCCGCTCTGGCCCGCCAGCGTGACCTCGGCCTTTTCGAGCGCGCGCGCCACGGCCACCGTCTCGACGCTGCCGGCGCGTTCGATCGCCTGCGCCAGCGACTCGACCAGCAACTGCATGCGCATGTGCACGTAGTCCTCGGCCGGCTTGGGGAAGCGCTCGCGGAAGGCGCGGTAGAAGACTTCGGATTCCCGCGTCTGCACATTCGGCAACCAGTCGGCCACGGCAACCACTCGGCCGATGCCGGCGTCGCCGATGGCCGCCGGCGCACCGAGCGCATTGCCATAGAAGGTGTAGAAGCTGCCGCTGAAACCCGCCTCGCGCGCTGCCTTCACGAGCAGCGTGAGGTCGTTGCCCCAGTTGCCGGTGATCACGGCCTGAGCGCCGCTCGCGAGGATCTTGCTGGCGTAGGGCGCGAAGTCCTTCACGCGGCCCATCGGATGCAACTCGTCGCCGACGATCTGCACGTCGGGCCGCAGCGCGCCGAGCTGCCGCTTCGATTCGCGCAGCACCGCCTGGCCGAAGCTGTAGTCCTGCCCGATCAGGTAGACCCGCTTGAGCGCGGCGTCGTTCTTCAGCACGTCCATCAGCGCGGTCATGCGCATGTCGGCGTGCGCATCGAAGCGAAAGTGCCAGAAGCTGCAGCGCTCGTTGGTGAGCGCCGGATCGACCGCCGAGTAGTTGAGGAACAGCACGCGGCGCGACGGGTCGCGCTCGTTGTTCTTCTCGATGGCATCCACCAGCGCGGCGGCCGTGGCCGAGGAGTTGCCCTGCAGCACGATGCGCGCGCCGTCGTCCATGGCCGCGCGCAGCGCCGACAACGCCTCTTCGTTCTGGCCCTTGCTGTCGTAGCGGTCCAGCTGCAGCGGCCGGGCGCCGCCGGGCAGCTTGATGCCCCCGCGCGCATTCACGCGCTCGACAGCCCACAGCAGGTTGCGGAACACCGCTTCGCCGGTGTTGGCGAACGGCCCGCTCACGCTCTCGATCAGCGCGAGCCGGATCGGCGGCGGCACAGGCTGAGCATGCACCGGCGCGAACGCCGCCGCGCATAGCGCCAGAGCGGCGAATTTCAAGGCCTTGCGGCGCCAAATAAAGCTGGAAAAACTCATCTTGAAACGCCTCCCGCCGCGCCTAGATGAGGTGGCAAGCGGCACTTGTGTTGATTGAAACGCCGCGCAGTGTAAGGGACACACATTCTTGTCCCCATTGTGTTCATTCAGGAGTTCCCATCATGTTTTTTGCACCCGCAATTCGCACCGCCCGCTTCGTGCCGCGCGCATATGACCAGAGCCTCGAGCGCTTCGTGAACGATGCCTTTGCCGCCGCGCGCCGCTCGCTCAATGTCGAACAGGACGAAAAGACCTGGACGCTGACGCTGGACGTTCCGGGCTTCTCGCGCGAAGACCTGACGATCGGCATCGAAGGTGCCGTGGTTCGCATCGAAAGCAAGGCGGATGCAAAACGCCAATTCAAGGCTGCCTATGAACTGCCGCAGGACATCGATGCCGCCACCAGCGAAGCCAAGCTCGAAAACGGCGTCCTGACTCTGAAGCTGGGCAAGCTGGTCCCCGTGAGCAACGTCGCGCAGCTCACTATCAACTGATACGAAGTTGTTTCAGAAGCCAAGAAGAGGCAATAAAGGTAAACGGGCCGGTAACTTTTTGTTGCCGGCCCGTTTCATTTCTGAACTCAAAATAAGCACAAGAAAACGTCGCATTTGTGGCGTTTTTTTCAAATGCTTTCCTCTTAATTTGCGTTCGATACCTTGACTGCGGCAGCAGGAAAAAGTCTCGGGCGCTCGACAAAGCGCCATGAAAACGCACTTGAAGCTTGCTCACGACGATTCACGGTCGGACACCTTGCTGGTGTTCCTGCCGGGCGCGTTCCTGAAGCCTGAGGAGTTCGAGCGCGAGGGCTTCATCAGCGCGGTCAGGGAGCGCGATCTGGCGGCCGACGCTCTGCTCGTCGACGCCGACGTGTCGTACTACTACGACCAGACCTTCATCGAGCGGCTGCATCACGACATCCTCCAGCCGCAGCGTGCAACGGGTTACAAGTCGATCTGGCTGGTGGGCATCTCGATCGGCGGTTTCGGCGCCCTGATCCACGAGCTGGCCAAGCCCGGTGCCGTCGACGGCATCGTGGCGCTGGCCCCCTATCTCGGACGGCGGCCGCTCGGCGCCGAAATCCACAAGGCCGGCGGCCTGCGCGCCTGGAAGGCGCCCGAAGGCCCGCCGCCGGACCTGGAGGTCGATCGCAAGCTCTGGCCCTGGCTTCAGCAGTACGCAGCCTCCAAGCCCGCCAAGGGCCTGCCGCCGCTGTACCTGGGCTTCGGCCTTGCCGACCGCTTTGCGGCCAATCACCGCCTGCTGGCGGAGGCCTTGCCTGCCGGGCGCGTGTTCACCACCGAAGGCGGTCACGACTGGCCGCAGTGGTCGCAACTCTGGCGCAAGGTGCTCGAGGTGCTGCCGCTGCCCTCGCACGGCAAGAAGCGCGCGACTACCCGAACCGCGGCTCCGGCGCGCAGAGGGAAGCCAGTGGCCATCGCGGCTTGACGTCGAAGGCATAGCGCTCGCTCGTCTGCCCCAGGCCGGCCTGCAGGCGCATCGCGGCGGCCATCGCGATCATGGCACCGTTGTCGGTGCACAGATGCAGTTCGGGGTAGTGCACGCGCACCCCGCGCTTTGCGCATGCCGCATCGAGCTGTTCGCGCAAAGCCCGGTTGGCGCCCACGCCGCCGGCCACCACCAGACGGTCCAGCCCCGTCCGCTCGATGGCGGCCAGCGACTTCTTCAGCAGCACGTCGACGATCGCCGCTTGCGTGGAGGCGGCCAGATCCGCCTTGCGCGCTTCGAGCTCGGCACCGAGCTTCCTGGCTTGGGTCAGCACCGCCGTCTTCAAGCCGGCAAAGGAGAAGTCGAGATCGCCGCTGTGCAGCAGGGGCCGCGGCAGCTTGAAGGCCGCGGCATCGCCCTGCTCTGCCAGCTTGGCGAGCCAGGGGCCGCCGGGATAGGGCAGGCCCATCAGCTTGGCGCTCTTGTCGAAAGCTTCGCCGGCTGCATCGTCGATGGTTTCGCCGAGCAGCTCGTAGCGCCCCACGCCGTCGACCCGCATCAGTTGCGTGTGACCGCCAGAGACCAGCAGCGCGACGAAGGGGAACTCGGGCGGATCGGCGCTGAGAAAGGGCGACAGCAGGTGGCCCTCCAGGTGATGCACGCCCAGCACCGGCTTGCCGAGCGCCGCGCCCAGTGCGCAGGCCACCCCCGCGCCCACCAGCAGCGCGCCGGCCAGCCCGGGCCCGCGCGTGTAGGCGACGACGTCGATATCGGCCAGCGCCCGGCCGGCCTCGGACAGCACTGTCTGCGCCAGGGGCAGCACGCGCCGGATGTGGTCGCGGCTGGCCAGCTCGGGCACCACGCCGCCGTAGGCCTGGTGCATCGCGATCTGGCTGTGGAGCGCATGTGCGGCCAAGCGCGGCAAGCCGCTCGCGCCGGACTCGACCAGGGCCACGCCGGTCTCATCGCACGACGATTCGATTCCCAATACAAACATGCGACGAGTGTAGGGTGCGCACGGTATCGGGGCACGGATGTTGCTGCATGTCCTTAGGATGGCTCTGCAGCCATCGCATCCATGATGAAATCCGGACTGAGCTTTCTGATTGCCGCGCTGCGTTGCGAAATCGACGCACTGGAGCAGCTCGCCCGCACCAGTGCGCTGGTCGGCACGATCGGCCGCCTGGTCCATGCGCTGCAGCGCGAACGCGGCATCTCGAACGTGCTGCTGGCTTCGCGCGGCCAGCGCTTCGCCTCGCAACGCAGCGAGCAGATCGCCGAATGCCTGCGCGCAGAAGAAGCGGTGCGCCTTTCGTTCGATCAGCTCGAGGCCGATGCCGGCCGCATCGGCAACGGTGCGCGCCTGTTCAGCCGCATCGCCTGGGTGCTGCCGGGCCTCGAGGCGCTGCCCGAGCTGCGCCGCCGCGTCGGTGCCTTGGAGCTCAGCCCCGCCGAGGCAACGGCCGCCTTCGTCAAGTTGGTCGCCGGGCTGCTCGCGGTCGTGTTCGAAGCCGCGGACGGCGCCACCGATCCGGAAATCTCTCGCCAGCTCGTGGCCATGTTCAATTTCATGCAAGGCAAGGAGTTCGCCGGCCAGGAGCGCGCCTGCGGCGCGGCGGCCTTCGCCTCGGGCTACAACGACAGCGCGCGCCAGCAGCAGTGGTTGCATCTGATCGAATCGCAGGAGCGCTGCTTCCAGGTTTTCGCCGAGTTCTCGGGCACGGACCTGGCGGAGCTCTGGCGCGCCGGCCAGTCCGCCGCGCCGTCGGCCGAGCAGGAACGGCTGCGCCGCATCGCCTGCGCAGCACCTGCGGGCGTGGCGCTCGATACCGAGCTGAGCCAGACCTGGTTCGACTGCTGCAGCCGGCGCATCGACGCCATGCAATCGGTCGAAGAGCGCCTGGCCGCCGACCTGCGCCGGACCTGCGAACAAAAAACGAGTCAGGCCCGAGCCGAGTTGGAAGCTCACGACGCGCTGCTGGCCAAGCTGGCGCGCGAGGCAGGCGCACCGGCGGCAGCCTTCTTCGACGAGCAGCCTGTCGCCGACTCGCCGCCTCATTCGCAATCCATCGCCGCCGCACCCCCCTACGGCCGGCAGCTCGAACGATCGATTCTGGAGATGGTGCAAGAGCAGTCGCATCGCCTGCAGGCGATGAGCGACGAGCTCGACACCGTGCGCGCGGCCCTCAACGAGCGCAAGCTGGTCGAACGCGCCAAGGGCCTCTTAATGGCGCATCGCCGCATCAGCGAGGAGGAGGCACACAAGATGCTGCGCCAGACGGCCATGAGCCAGAACCGCAGGCTGGTCGATGTCGCCGAATCGGTGCTTTCGATGGCCGAATACCTGCCCCGCGAGCCGGCATCCCGGGCGCCTCGCACCTGAATTGGTGCACTGCACAACAACTGTGCTTCGATCGCAGTTCAAAGGATCCGGCGCCCTTTGCTCACGGTACAGGCTTCCGAAGCTATCGATTTGATAGCAACCCATCTCCATGAACTGCTGGCACGCAGTTTGCTAAAGAAACCTGCATAGACCTGCAAGGGTCTTCTGGCAGGTGGCATCCAACGGCGGGTGCGACCCACCGAACCGGACAAAGGCGTCCCCATCCCGCAGGGCTCGACATCGAGCGGCCCCTGCGCGGTCGGGACGCCTTTTTTTGTTTTGTGCCTTTCGTCTTTTTCATTCCGGAGCTCGCCCCATGACCGATGTGCTGAAACCGAAGTTGAATCGCCGCCGCGTGCTGCAAGCCGCCGCCATCGGCGCAGTCGGGCTCGACCCCGCCCTGCGCGCAGCCGTCTGGGCCCAGGGCTCGGACAAGCCCGAAAAGGAAGAAGTCAAGATCGGCTTCATCCCCCTGACCGACTGCGCCAGCGTCGTCATGGCCTCGGTGCTCGGCATCGACAAGAAATACGGCGTGAAGATCGTGCCGAGCAAGGAAGCGAGCTGGGCCGGCGTGCGCGACAAGCTGGTCAATGGCGAGCTCGACTTCGCTCACGTGCTCTATGGCCTGATCTACGGCGTGCACCTCGGCACCGCCGGGCCGAAGAAGGACATGGCCATCCTGATGACGCTCAACAACAACGGCCAGGCGATCACGCTGTCGAAGAAGCTGGCCGACAAGGGCGCGGTCGACGGCGCCTCGCTGGCCAAGGTGATGGCGAAGGAGAAAGGCGAATACACCTTCGCCCACACCTTCCCGACCGGCACCCACGCGATGTGGCTCTACTACTGGCTGGCCGCCAACGGCGTCAACCCGTTGAAGGATGCCAAGGTCATCACCGTGCCGCCGCCGCAGATGGTCGCCAACATGCGCGTGGGCAACATGGACGGCTACTGCGTCGGCGAACCGTGGGGCCAGCGCGCGATCATGGACGGCATCGGCATCACGGCCGTCACCACGCAGGACATCTGGAAGGACCATCCCGAGAAGGTGCTCGGCACCACCGGCGACTTCGTCAAGAAATACCCCAACACGGCGCGCGCGGTGACGGCCGCGATTCTCGAAGCCGGCAAGTGGATCGATGCCGGCCTGCAGAACAAGAACAAGATGGCCGAAACCATCGCCGACAAGAGCTACGTCAACACAAGCGTGGACGCCATCAACCAGCGCATCCTGGGCCGCTACACCAACGGCCTGGGCAAGAACTGGGACGACCCGAACCACATGAAGTTCTACAACGACGGCGCGGCGACCTTCCCCTACTTGTCCGACGGCATGTGGTTCCTCACGCAGCACAAGCGCTGGGGCCTGCTGAAGGAGCATCCCGACTACCTCAAGGTGGCCACGGAGATCAACCGCATCGATATCTACAAGCAGGCTGCAGCCGCGACCAAGACCTCCGTTCCCAAGGACGCCATGCGCAGCAGCAAGCTGATCGACGGCGCGGTGTGGGACGGCAAGGATCCGAAGAAGTACGCCGAGTCGTTCAAGGTCAATGCCTGAGGAGCCCGCCATGGTCAGTGCCGTCTTTCACTCCCCGCTCGAGGCTGCCCAGGGGCAGCTCGCCACGCCGGCAGCCGCCAGGAAGTCAGCGGCCGCCTCCATCCCGCCTGCAGAGCCCGCGGTGCGGGAAGAGGCCGCGCCCCGCGCACCGCGCGACTTCAGCTGGATCTGGCTGCGCGTGCTGCCGCCGATCCTGGGCTTTGCTTTGCTGGTGCTGATCTGGGAACTGGTGGCGCTGAAAAGCACCACCGGCTTCCCGTCGCCGGCCGCCGTCTGGCAACAGGCGCTCGCCGTGTTCAGCGATCCCTTCTACAGCAAGGGCCCCAACGACCAGGGCGTGGGCTGGAACGTGCTCTCGTCGCTCCAGCGCGTGGCGTTCGGCTTCGGTCTCGCCGCCGCGGTCGGCATCCCGGCCGGCTTCGCGATCGGCCGCTTCGAGTTCCTCTCGCGCATGTTCAACCCGCTGATCAGCCTGCTGCGCCCGGTCTCTCCGCTGGCCTGGCTGCCGATCGGCCTGCTGGTCTTCAAGGGCGCCAACCCGGCCGCCATCTGGACCATTTTCATCTGCTCGATCTGGCCCATGATCATCAACACCGCGGTGGGCGTGCAGCGCGTGCCGAGCGACTACATGAACGTGGCCCGGGTGCTCAATCTTTCCGAGTGGAAGATTCTCACCAAGATCCTGTTCCCCGCCGTGCTGCCCTACATGCTGACCGGCGTGCGCCTGGCGGTCGGCACCGCCTGGCTGGTGATCGTTGCGGCCGAGATGCTGACCGGCGGCGTCGGCATCGGCTTCTGGGTCTGGGACGAGTGGAACAACCTCAACGTCGCCAACATCATCATCGCGATCTTCGTCATCGGCATGGTCGGGCTCGCGCTCGAGTTCGCGCTGATCCGGATCGCCACCGCATTCACGTTCGAAGAGGTGAAAGCATGAGCGATCAGAAATACATCGAAATCCACGAGGTCGAACAGCGCTTCAAGACGCCCAAGGGCAGCTTCCTCGCCCTGCGCGACATCAACCTGCAGGTGGCCAAAGGCGAGTTCATCACGCTGATCGGGCATTCGGGCTGCGGCAAGTCGACGCTGCTGAACCTGATCGCCGGCCTCACCACGCCCACGCAGGGGGTGCTGCTGTGCGCCAACCGCGAGATCAAGGGCCCGGGGCCCGAGCGCGCTGTGGTGTTCCAGAACCATTCGCTCTTGCCCTGGCTCACCTGCTACGAGAACGTCTACCTCGCCGTCGAGCGCGTGTTCGCCTCGACCGAGAACAAGGCGCAGCTCAAGGCGCGCACCGAAGCGGCGCTCGCGCTGGTCGGCCTCACGCCGGCCGCGCAGAAGCGCCCGGGCGAGATCTCCGGCGGCATGAAGCAGCGCGTGGGCATTGCGCGCGCGCTGTCGATGGAGCCCAAGGTGCTGCTGATGGACGAGCCCTTCGGCGCGCTCGACGCGCTCACGCGCGCCAAGCTGCAGGACGAGCTGCTGGCCATCGTGCAGAAGACGCACAGCACGGTGGTGATGGTCACGCACGACGTCGACGAGGCGGTGCTGCTGTCGGACCGCATCGTCATGCTCACCAACGGCCCGGCCGCCACCATCGGCGAGGTGCTGGCAGTCGACATCCCGCGCCCGCGCAACCGCGTCGAGCTCGCGGAAGACCCCGTCTACGTGCACGCCCGCAAGGCCGTGATCGACTTTCTCTACACGCGCCAGGCGCACGTGGAGAAGGTCACGGCCTGAGCGAGCAGGCCGAACACCGGCTCAGGACATGATGACCTGCAGGCTGTGTTCATATGAAGCGGTGAGCCGGTCGAAGGTGTCGGCCAGCACCTCGCTGGCGCGCACCAGATCGGCGCGTCCCTCGGCCCGGTCGGCCTGGCGCACGCCGCGCACCAGCCGCAGCCATTCGTCGCGGGCGCCGTGGAGCGCCTCGCGGATCTCGGGCGAGCTCAGCGGCGCACGCTCCAGCTCCAGCAGCGAGGACTCGAAGGTGTCCATGGTGGGCGCGAGGCGCGCGCTCCACGCGCCCTCGGGCAGCATCGCGCCAAGCAGCGCGTCCTTGGCCAGCCGCTGGGCGCGCATGCGCTGCCGCCCGCAGAGATTGACGATGCGCAAGGCCCTGCGGCCGGCGGAGGACTCGAGCACGTCGGTGAGCGCCTCGGCCGCGATCAGCAGCTCTTCGCCGCTGGCGTCGATGGCGGCCAGCGAGGCCGCGGACAGCCGCGAGGTCAGCGCCGCATCCATGGCATCCCATGCCGCGCGCACCGCCGCCAGCGCCTGCATCGAGCTCGGATCCAGCGGGAGGGAAGCCAGGTGATCGAGGTTGTCCTTGACCCGCTCGACCGACTGCGCGCGCAAGGCGCGGCTGCGCCGCGCATCCACATCTGCAAGCGCCTGCGCCGCCAGGCGCACCAGCCGCTGCGAGAGCATGCGCAGTTGCCCGGCACGGTTGATCGCCTCGGCCCACTGGGCCGCCTCGACCACCGAGCGCGAGAGTTCGCCGACCCGCAGGTTGGCATGCATCGCGGCACCGCGCAGCAGGCCGAAGGCGGCGTCCTCGCCGATGCCGCGGGCCGACATCAGGAGACCCTTGGCGCGGTCCACCCACTTGCGCTCGTCGAGGTGGGCGAGCGAGCGCGCCAGCGTGTCGCGCAGCGCCGCCTCGCGCTGCCAGCGCGCCTGCGCGCGCGCCAGCACGGCGCGCAGACCCTGCGCATCCAGGGTCTCGGCGCACGCCCAGGCGTGCACGCCCAGCTCGACGAGCGCCTCATGCACTTCTGGCGACAGCGGCCCGCTGACCACCACGACCGGATGCGGCGGCGCACCGGCCCACGCATGCAGCGCAGCCTGCAGCTCGGGGATGGATGGGGGCCTGTGGATCAGGACCTGCTGCGGTGCGAGCATCGCGGCCTCCTGCACCATCGTGTCGCAGGTGCTGAAGCCGATGGCGACGCCGTCCGCGCCCGCCAGCATCGGGCTCAGCGCCTCGGCATCGGAGTCGGGCAAGACGAGCAAGAGTCGAATCATGGAAGTTGGATCGCGAACAAGGGGGGCGAGCGCAGCATAGGCGAAGCGCGCGTTTGGCGGCAGGCACGCGTCTTGCGTAACGAAGGTCGCGGTGTAACGAAGCACCGCTTTGGTGAAGTTCTCGGCCAGCACGCCGACCCGGGTCCCGGCAGGGGCTCGCTCGCCACCCATCCGTCCCGCCGGCGCCCGGCGGGAAACTCCTATTCATCGCCCATCCACGCAGCCGCGCCACGGCCGTGCGGATGCTTTTCGCATTGCCACCGCCATGTCCAGCTTCAAGTCATTCCTGCGCTCCGGGCACGCACCCACCCTCTTTGCGGCCTTCTTCTACTTCATGTTCTCGTGCTGCATCTGGGTGCTGAACGGCGCGATGGCACCCTTCATCAGCGAGGCCTTCCAGCTGAACCCGGCGCAGAAGGGGCTGATGCTGTCGATCCCGATCATCGCCGGCGCGCTGATGCGCTTTCCGCTCGGCATCCTGTCGCAGTACATCGGGCGCAAGAACGCCACGCTTGTGGAGATGGGGCTGATCGCGGTGGCGATGCTGTTCGGCTTCTTCATGGTGCACAGCTTCAACGACCTGCTGGCCATGGGCGTGCTGCTGGGCATCGCCGGCGCCAGCTTCGGCGTCGCCCTGTCGCTGGGCTCGGGCTCCTTCCCGCCGCAGAACAAGGGCCTGGCGATGGGTCTGGTGGGCGCCGGCAACGTGGGCACGGCGCTGTCGGTGCTGGTCGCGCCGCCGCTGGCGCAGTGGCTCGGCTGGCAGGCCGTCTACGGCGTGGCGGCAGTGGCCATCCTGGTGCCCATGGCTGTGATGGTGCTGTTCGCCCAGGAGCCGCCGGACGTCGACAGCCATGCCAGCCTGCGCGAGCACATGGCCTGCCTGTTCGAGAAGGACGGCTGGGCCTTCAGCCTGATCTACGGCATCACCTTCGGCGGCTTCATCGGCCTCACCACCTTCCTGCCTTCCTACTACCACGACCAGTTCGGCGTGAGCAAGGTGCAGGCGGGCCAGCTGACGATGCTGGCCGCATTCATGGGCGCCGCGGTGCGCGTGATGGGCGGCTGGATTTCCGACCGCTGGGGCGGCGTCAACACGCTGACGCTGGTGCTGGTGGTGTCGGCGGTCTCGCTGGCGCTGATCGGGCTCTCATCCGGCTCGCTCGCGATCACCACGCTGCTGCTGATGGTGTGCTTCGCAGCCCTGGGCGCGGGCAACGGCGCGCTGTTCCAGCTGGTGCCGCTGCGCTGGCCGACGACCACGGCCGTAGCCGGCTCGATGATCGGCGAGATCGGCGCCCTCGGCGGCGGCCTGGTGCCCAATGCGATGGGCTTGTCGAAACAGTATCTGGGCACCTACATGTGGGGCTTCATGCTGTTCGCGGTGCTGGCCCTGGTGATGCTGGGCGTGATGCGGGTCATGCAGATCCGCTGGACGCGGACCTGGGCCGAAAAGGGCGGCCGCGCGCGCAGCGTACCGGCCGATCCGGCCGACGAGGGCGACCGGCCGGTTCGGCCGCTGCGCCGCAGCGCCGGACGTTGACGACCATGCGTCGCCCCCTCCCCCTCCTGCGCTCAGCGCGGCAGGAACAGCAGCCAGTAGACGAGCAGCGCGTTGAAGAGCAGCGACGCGGCCAGCGCGATCTTCCACAGCAGGGCCGGATCGCGCCGCGCGAGCGGCGTGGCGGTCGGCGCGCCGACGGGGCGGGCCGCGCCTCGCTCCAGGGCCAGCAGCATTTCCTCGGCAGTCTCGAAGCGCTGCCGCGAATCGCGCGCCACCGCCTTGCGCACCAAGTGGTCGAGCCAGATCGGCACGTCCGGCCGGATGCGCGACAGCGCCACAGGGTCGCGCCGGTAGCGGGCGATCTGGTAGGGCTCGATCTCGCCGTAGGGCAAGCGCCCGCCCAGCCACTGGTACAGCACCACGCCGAGGGCGAACAGGTCGCTGCCCGCATCGGGCACGGCGCCCTCCCATTGCTCGGGGTTCATGAAGCTGGGCGTGCCGGCATGCAGCTCGCGCTGCGCCCCGCCCTCCCGGCCCGAGAGCGCCACGCCGAGGTCGAGGATGCGCCAGCAGCCGTCGTCGCCCAGGTGCAGGTTGCCGGGCTTGATGTCCCGATGCACCACGCCGTGGCGGTGCAGCCGGCCCAGCGCCTTGCAGATCTGGACCGCGGCGGCCACCACCTCGGCCACGTTCGGGCGCGTGCCGGAACGCAGCATCTGCTCGACGGTGCGGCCGCCATGCCAGTCGAACACGGTGTAGAGCGCGCTGGCCTCGGGTGCGCGTTCGTGCACGCGCACGAAGCCGGGCTCGCCGCGGCCGCCCACGCGCAGGCCCAGCCAGGCCTCGTGCGCCAGCATGGCGCGCTCCTCGGGATCGCTGGCGCGCGAAGGATGCAGGGTCTTGAGCGCGACCAACGCGCGGCTCTGCGCGTGGCGGGCCTGGTAGAGCCGATGCACGCCGGTGTCGGCCACCAGCGCGGTGATCGCGTAGCCGTCCAGCACCTCGCCCACCTTCAGGGCCGCGGGCGGATCCAGGCGGCGCGCATCGCCCAGCTCGTCGTGCAGCTGGCGCGCGTCCAGCCCGAGCACGCGGATGACCAGCGCGGTGGCGTTGTCGCGGGTGCCGGCGGCGATGGCGGCGTCGACCAGCGCGTCGCTGGCCTGCTGCGCATTGGTGGCCAGCGCGAGCTCGGCCACGCGCGCGGGCTTCAGCACGCCGTGCACGCCGTCGGTGCTGAGCACGAAGCAGTCGCCGATGCGCAGCTCGCCCTGCATGTAGTCGACGCGCACATGGTCGTCCAGGCCCACCGCGCGCGTCAGGCGGCTGCGCAGGTCGGGATGGTCCAGCGCATGGTCGACGCTCAACTGCGTGGCCGCGCCCTCGTCCTTGCGCACGCGCCAGGCGCGCGTGTCGCCCACGTGGGCCAGCGTGTAGCTCTGCCCGTGCAAGGCCAGCGCGGTCAGCGTGGTCATGGCGCTGTCCTGGCGGCGGCGCCGGTTGTGATCGGCCAGCCAGGCGTTCTGGGCGGCGATCAGGCGGTCCATCGCGACCGTCGGCTCCCAGGTGTCGGGCGTGGCGAAGTAGTCGCCCAAAAGGCCGATGACGGTGGTCTGCGCCGCCTCCAGCCCGTGGCCGCCCGAAGAAACGCCGTCGGCGATCGCCGCGATCAGCCCGCGCGACTCCTCGCCGCGCGGCGCATGCACCGCGCCGGCGAAGTCCTCGTTCTGCGGGCGCGGCCCGCGGTGGCTGCTGTAGCCGATCTCTACTTCGAAGCTCATGGCGCGCGATTGTCCGCGCAAGCCGCGAGCCCCCTCTTTGCTTGAAAGGTCCCACCCCATGAAGAAGATGAAACTCGTGATGGTCGGCAACGGCATGGCCGGCGTGCGCACGCTCGAAGAGCTGCTGAAGATCGAGCCCGATCTCTACGACATCACCGTCTTCGGCGCCGAGCCGCATCCCAACTACAACCGCATCCTGCTGTCGCCGGTGCTCGCCGGCGAGCAGACGGTCGACGAGATCGTGCTCAACAGCTGGGAGTGGTATGCCGAGAACAACATCACGCTGCATGCCGGCAAGAAGGTGGTCGAGGTCGATCGCGTCAAGCGCATCGTGCGCGCCGAGGACGGCACCGAGGCCGCCTACGACCGCCTGCTGATGTGCACCGGCTCCAATCCCTTCATGCTGCCGGTGCCCGGCAAGGACCTGAAGGGCGTGATCGCCTACCGCGACATCGCCGACACCGACTACATGATCGAGACCGCGAAGACGCACAAGAACGCGGTGGTGATCGGCGGCGGCCTGCTGGGCCTGGAAGCGGCCAACGGCCTGATGCTGCGCGGCATGAACGTGACCGTGGTGCATGTCATGCCCTGGCTCATGGAGCGCCAGCTCGACGACGTGGCGGGCAAGCTGCTGCAGAAGTCGCTGGAGGACCGCGGCCTCAAGTTCCTGATCGGCGCGCAGACGCAGGAGCTGGTCGGCAACGATGAGGGGCGCGTCAATGCCATCCGCTTCAAGGACGGCACCGAAGTCGCGGCCGACCTGGTCGTGATGGCCGTGGGCATCCGCCCCAACGTCGAGCTGGCCGAGAAGATGCGCCTGCACTGCAACCGCGGCATCGTGGTCACCGACACCATGCAGACCGTGACCGACGCGCGCATCTATTCGGTGGGCGAATGCGCGGCTCACCGCGGCATCGCCTACGGCCTGGTGGCGCCCTTGTTCGAGCAGGCCAAGGTGGCGGCGAACCACTTGGCGCAGTTCGGCATCGGCCGCTACCTCGGCTCGCTGACCTCGACCAAGCTCAAGGTCACCGGCATCGACCTGTTCTCCGCCGGCGAGTTCATGGGCGGCGAAGGCACCGAGGAGATCGTGATGAGCGATCCCTTCGGCGGCGTCTACAAGAAGCTGGTGATCAAGGACGACAAGCTGGTCGGCGCCTGCCTCTACGGCGACACGGTCGACGGCAGCTGGTACTTCAAGCTGCTGCGCGACGGCCGCAGCGTGAGCGACATCCGCGACAAGCTGATGTTCGGCGAATCCAACATCGGCGACACCGGCCACGAAGGCCACAGCAAGGCGGCCAGCATGCCCGACGACGCCGAGGTCTGCGGCTGCAACGGCGTCAGCAAGGGCACCATCTGCAAGGCGATCAAGGACAAGGGCCTGTTCACGCTCGAAGAGGTCAAGAAGCACACCAAGGCCAGCGCCTCCTGCGGCTCCTGCACCGGCCTAGTGGAACAGATCCTGATGTTCACCGCCGGCGGCGACTACTCGGCCACGCCGAAGAAGAAGGCGGTCTGCGGCTGCACCGACGCCAGCCACCAGGACGTGCGCGACGCGATCCGCAAGGAGCACTGGCTCACGCACGACGAGGTGTACCGCGGCCTCGGCTGGCGCACGCCCAACGGCTGCGCCACCTGCCGCCCGGCCGTCAACTACTACCTGATCTCGACCTGGCCCAAGGAGGCGAAGGACGATCCGCAGAGCCGCTTCATCAACGAGCGCAGCCACGCCAACATCCAGAAGGACGGCACCTACTCGGTGATCCCGCGCATGTGGGGCGGCCACACCACGCCCGACGAGCTGCGCCGCATCGCGGACGCGGCCGACAAGTACAAGATCCCGACCGTCAAGGTCACGGGCGGCCAGCGCATCGACCTGCTGGGGGTGAAGAAGGAAGACCTGGAGAACGTCTGGAAGGACATCGGCATGCCCTCGGGCTTTGCCTACGCCAAGTCGCTGCGCACGGTGAAGACCTGCGTCGGCAGCGAGTGGTGCCGCTTCGGCACCCAGGACTCGACGCAGATGGGCAAGGACCTCGAGCGCGCGCTCTGGGCCATGTACTCGCCGCACAAGGTCAAGCTGGCGGTCTCGGGCTGCCCGCGCAACTGCGCCGAGGCCGGCATCAAGGACGTGGGCGTGATCGGCGTCGACTCGGGCTGGGAACTCTACGTCGGCGGCAACGGCGGCATCAAGACCGAGGTGGCGCAGTTCCTCGTAAAGGTCAAGACCTCCGAGGAAGTGATGGAGTACGCGGGCGCCTTCCTGCAGCTCTACCGCGAAGAGGGCTGGTACCTGGAGCGCACGGTGCACTACATCGGCCGCGTGGGCCTGGACTACGTCAAGAAGAAGATCCTCGAGGACGCCGAAGGCCGCAAGGCCTTGTGGGAGCGGCTGCAGTTCGCGCTCGACGGCGAACCGGACCCGTGGTTCGAATCGAGCCAGGCCTCGGTCGACGTGCGGCAGTTCACGCCCGTGGCCGTCGTCGACAACGCCGCCCAGCCGGCTTGAAAAAAAGGAAAACACCGATGAGCGAATGGAAAGTCATCTGCCGCGTCGACGACATCCCCGTGCTCGGCGCGCGCCGCGTGGCGCGTCCGGTGGGCGTGGACGTCGCGGTATTCCGCAATGCCGAGAACCAGGTGTTCGCGCTGCTCGACCGCTGCCCGCACAAGGGCGGGCCGCTGTCGCAGGGCATCGTGTTCGGCACCAGCGTGGCCTGTCCGCTGCACAACTGGGCGATCGGCCTGGACGACGGCTGCGCGAAATCGCCCGACGAAGGCTGCACGCCGCGCTTCGCGTGCAAGGTGGAAGGCGAGCAGGTCATGCTGGACGCGCGCGAACTGGCCACGCTGGCGCTCGACCTGGCTCCACCTCGCGCCGGCCCCGGCGCTGCAACGGCGGGCAAGCTGGGCGACGAGAGCTTCGACGTGCAGGCGCCGCACGGCATATAGCCGCGACGATGGAAGAGATCTAGCCTGCCATGGTTGAAACCCGTTCCACCTGCCCTTACTGCGGCGTGGGCTGCGGCGTGGTCATCGAGTCCGATGGCGCGCAGATCACCGGCGTGCGCGGCGACCCGGAGCATCCGGCCAACTTCGGCCGCCTGTGCACCAAGGGCTCGACCCTGCACCTGACGGCCAGCGCGGCGGTCACGCGGCAGACGCGGCTGTTGCAGCCGATGCGGCGTGCCGAGCGCGGTGCGGCGCCCGAGGCCGTCGGCTGGGACATTGCGCTCGACACGGCCGCCGACAAGTTCGCGCAGGTCATCAACGACCACGGCCCGGAGGCCGTCGGCTTCTACGTCTCGGGCCAGTTGCTCACCGAGGACTACTACGTCTTCAACAAGCTGGCCAAGGGCCTGATCGGCACCAACAACATCGACACCAATTCGCGCCTGTGCATGAGCAGCGCGGTGGCCGGCTACAAGAAGACGCTGGGCGCCGATGCGCCGCCGGCCTGCTACGACGACCTGAAGCACGCCGAGTGCCTGTTCATCGCCGGCAGCAACACGGCCTGGGCGCATCCGATCCTGTTCCGCCGCATCGAGGACGCAAAGGCCGCCAACCCGGCGATGAAGATCGTGGTGGCCGATCCGCGCCGCACCGACACCTGCGAGATCGCCGACCTGCACCTGGCGATCCAGCCGGGCACCGACGTGATGCTCTTCAACGGCATGCTGCACCTGATGCTGTGGGAAGGCTGGACCGATGCGCGCTACATCGCCGCCCACACCAGCGGCTTCGAGGCGCTCAAGGCCACCGTGCGCGATTACACGCCCGATCGCGTGGCGCAGGTCTGCGGCATCTCGAAGGACGATCTGCTCACGGCCGCACGCCTCTTCGCCACCTCGGCCGCGACGCTGAGCCTCTATTGCCAGGGCTTGAACCAGTCCTCGTCGGGCACCGCCAAGAACGCAGCGCTGATCAACCTGCACCTGGCGACCGCGCAGATCGGCAGGCCCGGCGCCGGCCCCTTCTCGCTGACCGGCCAGCCCAATGCGATGGGCGGCCGCGAAGTGGGCGGCCTGGCCAACCTGCTGTCGGCGCACCGCGACCTCGCCAACCCGCAGCATCGCGCCGAGGTCGCCGCGCTCTGGGGCCTGCCCTCGGTGCCCGAGAAGCCCGGCAAGACCGCGGTCGAAATGTTCCAGGCCGCCGCCGACGGCGAGATCCGCGCGCTCTGGATCGCCTGCACCAATCCCGCGCAGTCGATGCCCGACCAGGCAACCGTGCGCCGCGCGCTCGAACGTTGCGAGTTCGTGGTGGTGCAGGAAGCCTTCTCGACCACCTCCACCTGCGACTTCGCCGACCTGCTGCTGCCGGCCACCACCTGGGGCGAAAAGAACGGCACCGTCACCAACAGCGAGCGCTGCGTCTCGCGCGTGCGCCCGGCCGTCGCGGCGCCGGGCGAGACGCGCGACGACTGGGCCATCGCGATGGATTTCGCGCGCCGGCTCGAAGCACGGCTGGCGCGCGCGAACACGCTGTTCCCCTATTCGAGCGCCGAAGCGATCTGGAACGAGCATCGCGAATCCACGCGCGGCCGCGATCTCGACATCACCGGCATGAGCTACGCGATGCTCGAGGCTGCGCCGCGGCAATGGCCGCTGCGCGAGGGCGAGACCACCGGCCGCGCGCGCCTCTACGAAGACGGCGTGTTCGCCACGCCCGACGGCCGTGCGCGCTTCGCCGACGTCGCCTACAAGCCGGTGGCCGAAGCCCGCGAGGCACGCTTTCCGTTCTCGCTCAACACCGGCCGCCTGCGCGACCAGTGGCACGGCATGAGCCGCACCGGGACGCTGGGCCGCCTGTTCGGCCACATGGCGGAGCCGACGGTGCAGATGCACGCGCAGGACATGGCGCGCCGCCAGTTGAAGGAGGGCGACCTGGTGCACGTCACCTCGCGGCGCGGATCGATCGTGCTGCCCGTCGCGGCCAGTGCCGAGGTGGGGATGAGCCAGGCCTTCATCGCCATGCACTGGGGCGGTGAATACCTCAGCGGCCGCTCCAGCACCGGCGAGCCACTGGCCGGCGTCAATGCGCTCACGACGCCGGTCTTCTGCCCCGATTCGAAACAGCCGGAACTCAAGCACGCGGCCGTCAAGATCCTCAAGGCCGAACTGCCCTGGTCCTTGCTGGCGCTCGCCTGGCTGCCGCAGGACGCGTCCCTGGACATCCGCGAGGCCCTGCGCGCACTGATGCTGTCCTTCCCCTTTGCCAGCTGCGTGCCGTTCGGAACCGGCGGCGCCCTGGAGGGCAGCGGGCCGGAACGCACCGGCATCCTCTTTCGCGCGGCCGCCTACGACGCGCCTTCCAACGACGTGCTCACCCGCATCGAAGGCCTGCTGGGGCTCGGCGGCGCCGACACCTTGCGCTATGCCGATGCCAAGCACGGGCAGCGGCGCGCGGCGCGGCTGGTGCGCGAAGGCCAGGATGCGCATCTCGAAGGCTTCCTGCTGGCCGGCGACACGCGCGCAGAGGCCTGGATCAAGACCTTGCTGCAGGACCAGTTGCCCGCCCAGGCCTATGGCCGCCAGCTGCTCAAGCCCGGCGCCGCCGCCCCGGCAGGCGTGACGGCGCGCGGCAAGGTCATCTGCAGTTGCTTCGGCGTGACGCAGACCGCCATCGGCGAGCGCCTGGCGGCCGCTTCGGGTTCGGAGAGCGATCGCCTCGCCGCACTGCAGGGCGCACTGAAATGCGGCACCAATTGCGGCTCCTGCCTGCCCGAGCTCAAGCGCATGGTGCGCGCCAGCGGGGCACCGGCCCTGGCCGAGCCATGAGGGCATGGACGGCTTCCCTTCCTGTGTTCCAGGGCATAAGCGCAGCCGCATTGCGGCATAAGCCTTGCAGGACAATGGGCCTACCCATGGGAATCAGCCACTACATCAAGGAAATCGGCCGCGGCGCGCGCGGTGCGCGGCCGCTCGACCGCGAACAGGCCGCGGACCTCTTCGGCCAGGTGCTCGACGGCACCGTGACCGATCTGGAGACCGGCGCCTTCTGCCTGGCGATGCGCATCAAGGGCGAGACGCCCGAAGAGATGGCCGGCTTTCTCGATGCCACCCATGCGCGCCTGGCGCGCTTTCCCGCCACCGGCCGGCCGTTGGTGGTGCTGCCCAGCTACAACGGCGCGCGCCGCCTGCCGGTGCTCACGCCCTTGCTCGCGCTGCTGCTTGCCCGCGAAGGCCTGCCGGTGCTGGTGCATGGCGCGGCCACCGAATCGACCCGGGTGCTGGCCTCCAATGTGCTCGCAGCGCTCGACGTGCAGCCGCTCGCGGCCATCCGTCCGATTGCCGACGGCGAGGCGGTCTTCGCGCCGACCGAGCTGCTCAGCCCTGGCCTCAAGCGCCTGCTCGACGTGCGTCGCGTGGTCGGCCTGCGCAATCCCGGACACAGCGTGGTCAAGCTGATGCAGCCGAGCCAGGGCGCCTGCGTGGTGGTCGGCAGCTACACGCACCCCGCCTACGCCGAGTCGATGGCTGCGACCTTCGAACTGATGGGCATGACCGCCCTGCTCTCGCGCGGACTCGAAGGCGAGAGCGTGGCCGACCCGCGCCGTACCGCGCAAGTGGACGGCTTCGTGCGCGGCCGACGCGTCGCACTGCAGGCCCAGGAGCCCGGCACGCAAGCCGAGGTGCCCGGGCTGCCCAAGGAAATCGACATCGAGACCACGGCCGACTACACGCGGCGCGTGCTGGCCGGCCAGGCGCCGGTGCCGGACGCGATCGCGCAACAGGTCGAGCACGTCCTGCAACTGGCGCGACAGACGGAGCACGCATGAGCCACTCTTCCCATTACGGTTCCCTCGGCAGCTGCACCCTGGTCGGCGCCGGCCCCGGCGACCCCGAATTGCTCACGATCAAGGCCGTCAAGGCGATCCAGGCGGCGACCGTGCTCCTGGTCGACGACCTGGTCAGCGAGGAGATCCTGGCCTACGCGCGGCCCGGCGCGCGCATCGTCCATGTCGGCAAGCGCGGCGGCTGCAGGAGCACGCCGCAGGCCTTCATCGAGCGGCTCATGATCACCGCGGTGCGCGAAGGCGAGACCGTGGTGCGCCTCAAGGGCGGCGACCCCTTCATCTTCGGCCGCGGCGGCGAGGAGGTCGAACACCTGCGCGAAGAAGGCATCGAGGTGCGGGTGGTCAACGGCATCACGGCGGGCCTCGCCGCCGTCACCGCGCTGGGCGTGCCGCTCACGCACCGCGACCACGCGCAGGGCGTGGTGTTCGTCACCGGCCACGCCAAGACGGGCCATGCGGCCGACCAGCATCCGACCGACTGGCGGCAGCTGGCCGCAACGGCGCGCGACGCGCGGCTCACGCTGGTGATCTACATGGGCGTCACGGGCGTGGCCCACATCCAGAACGAGCTGCTGCACGGCCTGGCGGGCGACACGCCGGTGGCCGTGATCCAGCATGCGAGCCTGCCGCAGCAGCGCCACATCGCGACCACGCTCGCGCGCCTGCCCTTCGACCTGGCGGCAGCGGGGCTCGGCAGCCCGTCGGTGATCGTGGTCGGCGACGTGCTGCGCGGCCTGGCCGCGGCCGGCCTGCCGGCGACGCGCTTCGGCACCTGAATCGGCCGTTCGGCCTGTCGGCAGTTTCCGGCGCGGCCCCTAGAATCCTGCAGCCCTCGAACAATGGGCGGGAGATCAGGATGCTGGAGCTCGACAAACTCACCGAATTCACCGAAAGCCACGGCGAGCTGCAACGCGGCAAGGGCCTGGTCACGGGCACCATCGCGCTCTCGCTGGGCATCCTGTGCTTCCTGGGCGTGCTGGTCTTCCACTTCCCGCAATACCTCAGCACGCCCGAGCTGCGCCGCAGCTACAACGTCGACATGATGCGCATCGTGCTGCTCGCGGCGATGGTCGTCGCGGGCGGCCTCTCGCTGGTGAACATCATCTTCAACCGCTCGCGCTGGCTCTCCTCCTTCGCCTTCCTGCTGGTGGCCGCGGCGGCGCTGCTCGGCGGCCACAAGGTGCCGGTCAACGACTTCGCCGACAACACGCCCTACATCGGCCTGGACTGGTTCATCCTCGACCTGCTGGGCTCCTCGCTGATCTTCATCTTCATCGAGAAGCTGTTCGCGCACCGCAAGGAGCAGCCGGTGTTCCGCGCCGAGTGGCAGACCGACTTCCACCACTTCGTCGTCAACCACATGATCGTGGGCTTCGTGCTGCTCGCGACCAACCTGCTGGTGCACAAGCTCTTCGGCTGGGCGGCCAACGACGGCGTGCGCGGCTGGGTCGCCGGGCTGCCCTTCTGGGCCGGCGTACTGTTGATCATCCTGGTGGCCGACCTGGTGCAGTACTGGACGCACCGCGCCTACCACGAGGTGCCGCTCCTGTGGCGCCTGCACGCGGTGCACCACAGCGTGAAGAGCATGGACTGGATGGCCGGCTCGCGCCAGCACATCCTCGAGCTGCTGATCACGCGAACACTGGTGCTGGCGCCGATCTACGTGCTGGGCTTCAGCAAGGAAGTGATCGACGCCTACATCGTGGTGGTCGGTTTCCAGGCGGTCTTCAACCACTGCAACGTGAGCGTGCGCCTCGGGCCGCTGCGCTACCTCATCGTCACGCCCAACTTCCATCACTGGCACCACAGTCAGGACGACGAGGCGATCGACAAGAACTACGCCGCGCATTACGCCTTTCTCGACTACCTCTTCGGCACGGCCGTCAAGAGCACCAGGCTCTGGCCCGAGCGCTATGGCGTGGTCGGCGACTACGTGCCCAACGGCTTTTTCAAGCAGCTGAAGTTCCCGTTCGTGTGGAAAGGGTGAGCCCCGCCCCGCCCGGCCGCCCGAAGGGGCTCAAACCGCAGCGCGCAGCGCGGAGGTTTGCTGAATGATCGCGTTCGACGCGGTGGTCCTCGGCGCGGGCGCCGCCGGTCTCTTCTGCGCCGGACTCGCGGGGCAGCGCGGCCTGAAGGTGCTGCTCATCGACCATGGCGAGCGCATCGCGGAAAAGATCCGCATCTCGGGCGGCGGGCGCGCCAACTTCACCAATCGCGACCTGGACGTGCGCGCGCCGCAGCGCCATTTCATCGGCGACAACCCGCATTTCTGCCGCTCGGCGCTGTCGCGCTACACGCCGCAGCAGTTCATCGAACTGGTGCAGCGTCACGGCATCGCCTTCCACGAGAAGCACAAGGGCCAGCTCTTCTGCGACGGCAGCTCGCAGCAGATCATCGACATGCTGCTGGCCGAGTGCGCGGCCGGCGGCGTCGCGCACTGGCAGCCCTGCAGCGTCGGCGAGATCGCGTTCTCCGATGACGCCGGCTACCGGGTCGAAACCAGCCGAGGCAGCGTCCAGGCGCCCAAGCTGGTGATTGCGACCGGCGGCCTTTCCATACCCCAGATCGGGGCCAGCGATTTCGGCTACCGGCTCGCGGACCAGTTCGGCCTGCGCGTGGTCGCGCCGCGCCCTGCCCTGGTGCCCCTGACCTTCGGCGGCGAGGCCTGGGCGCCCTATGCTGAGCTGGCCGGCCTGGCGCTGCCGGTGCAGATCGAGACCGGCGCAAAAAAGGAGCGCGCGGTGTTCCTCGAAGACCTGCTCTTCACCCACCGCGGCCTCTCCGGCCCGGCGGTGCTGCAGATTTCGAGCTACTGGCAGCCGGGCGCGCCGCTCACCATCGATTTCGCGCCCGGGGTGGACGTCCGGGCCTCGCTCGGCGAGGCCAAGCAACGCTCGCGCAAGCGCATCGGCAACGAGCTGGCCGCGCTGGTGCCCTCGCGGCTGGCGGACGCCTGGGTCGGGCAGGACGCGGCGCTGCAGCGCCCGATCAACGAGGCGGCCGACCGGGCGCTGGCCGCGCTTGCCGAGCGCGTCGCGCGCTGGCAGATCACCCCCAGCGGGACCGAGGGCTACAAGAAAGCCGAGGTCACGGCCGGCGGCATCGACACCCGCGAGCTCTCGTCGCAGACCATGGAGTCGAAGCAGCGCGGCCTGTACTTCATCGGCGAAGTGGTCGACGTGACGGGCTGGCTCGGGGGTTACAACTTCCAGTGGGCCTGGGCCAGCGCGCATGCCTGCGCGCACGCGCTATAATGTCGGGCTAACTTTGGCCTCCCCTCAACGGCCTCCCCCATTTTTCAGTTGAGGAACCCCGGCCCGGGGCCCGATCTTCCCCAGGCCAAATTCAACAAGACCGATTTTTAAATGACCACCATCCGCGTTAAAGAAAACGAGCCCTTCGACGTCGCGCTGCGCCGCTTCAAGCGCACCATCGAAAAGCTCGGCCTGCTGACCGACCTGCGCGCCCGCGAGTTCTACGAAAAGCCGACCGCAGAGCGCAAGCGCAAGAAGGCCGCAGCGGTCAAGCGCCATTACAAGCGCGTGCGCAGCATGCAGCTTCCCAAGAAGCTGTACTGAGCATCCGCCGCGCTGGCGCCGAAGCCAGCGTCCGGTTCAGAGCCGCGCCAGGGATACCTGCCGCGGCTCTTGTTTTTAGCCTGTCAAGAAAGCCTGCCATGAGCCTCAAGGACCAGATCACCGAAGACATGAAGACCGCGATGCGCGCCAAGGACTCGGAGCGCCTGGGCACCATCCGCCTGCTGCTCGCCGCCCTCAAGCAGAAGGAAGTCGACGAGCGCATCGAGCTCGACGATGCGATGGTCGTGGCCATCGTCGACAAGCTGGTCAAGCAGCGCAAGGACTCGGTCGCCGCCTTCACCCAGGGCGGCCGCACCGACCTGGCCGACAAGGAAGCCGCCGAGATCAAGGTACTCGAGGTGTACCTGCCCCAGCGCATGGGCGCGGACGAGATCACTGCCGAAGTGAGGGCCATCGTGGCCGAACTCGGCGCCAAGGGACCCGGCGACATGGGCAAGGTGATGGGCGCGGTCAAGACCCGCCTGGCCGGCAAGGCCGACATGGGCCAGGTCAGCGCCGCCGTGAAGGCCGCGCTCACGGGCGGCTGAGGGTGGAGGCACGCGCCGCGATCCACAAGGCCTGCGCCTGCCTGGTGGATGACCGGAATCGCCTGCTGGTCTTCCATCACCCCGGCGACAAGGGCATGCAGCTGCCCAAGGGCACGGTCGAAGCCGGTGAAGCGCCAGAAGACGCAGTACGGCGCGAATTGCTGGAAGAGTCGGGCATCGACTATCGCGGCGAGTTGCAGCCGCTGGGGACGCTGGAGCGCGAATGCGAGCCCGGCATCGAAGGCAACATGCACCGGCATGCCCAGCTCTGGCACCTGTTCCTGATGCGTGCGCCCTCCTCGCTGCCCGAGACTTTCGACCACGTGGCCATGGGCAGCCCCGAAGAAGACGGCCTCGTTTTCAGCTTCAGCTGGCTGGCGCCGGATGCGCCCCTGGACGGCTTCACCTTGCCCTACCTCAATGCCATCGCCAGGGTGCGCGAGGCGCTCCCGCTGGACCTTCCGATGCCGCCCGCTTAGCATTTGCTCCGCGCAGGCCTTGCCAGCATCGGACGATCGAGGAGAGCAGTTCGGACATGAACCCAGCCACCCGGCAACGACTTCGCCTGTCCGGCGGCACGGAGTTGTCCTTCATCACGGGCAGGCGAGGCATCCAAGCCCGCCGTGCTGCTCCTGCACGGATCTCCAAGCTCCGCGCGAATGTTCCGGGAGGTCATGCCCGAGCTGTCGCAGGCCGCCTACGTGATCGCGCCCGATCTGCCGGGCTTTGGCGAGTCCGACGTGCTGCAGTCGCCTTCGTTTCCTGCATTCGGTCAAGCCATCTCGGAGCTGCTGGACCGGCTCTCGATCGGGCCGCGATACATCTATCTGCATGATTACGGGGCCCCAGTGGGTTTGCACATCGCGATGCAGGCGCCCGAACGAGTTTTGGGCCTCATCGTTCAGAACGCCAACGCTCATCGAACCGGGCTCGGTGCGCAATGGGATGCGACGCAAGCCCCCTACTGGTCGCAACCGACCCCTGAGAACGAGGCGGCCGCGACCGCACACCTCACATTCGAAGGGACGCGCGGTACATACATTTCCGGTGCTCCGCCGGACGTGGCCGCGCGCATCCCGCCCGAAAGCTGGGAAGAGGACTGGCGCGTGATGAACTTGCCGGGCCGGATGGACACGCAGCGGGCGCTCATCAGGGACTATGGGAGATACATCGGTCGGTTCGACGCGATCGCAGACTATCTTGCGCGCCGGCAGCCGCCTTCGCTGCTGCTCTGGGGAAGGCACGATCCATTCTTTGATCTCGCCGAGGTCCTGTCCTGGATGCAGGACCTTCCGCGAATGGAAGCCCATGTTTTCGACGCCGGCCACAAGCTGCTCGAGACACACGCCGCCGCGGCCGTGCCGCTCATGCTCGACTTCATCAGGCTTACCCGACCGCGCATGCCCGCTCTATAGTTCGGGCGCGCCGATACCGGCCTGGAGACCGCGGTCATGCAAACACTTCCCCGCCAATGGAGCACGGACGTCGTGCCCAGTTCGCAGCGCCTGGACTACTGGGTCGGCGCGGTGTGCGAAGCCTTTCTCGAGATGGACGTCACGAGCTCGCGCCAGGAAGCCTTCGACGCTTGTCTCGTCCATCAACCGCTCGGGCCGATCGCGGTCAACCGGGTCCGTGCCAGCGCGCAGGACGTGTACCGGACGCACTCCGCCATCGGCCGCAGCCGCGACAACTTCTACTACTTGATCAGCCAGTTCGACAGCCCGTGGCGAGTGGTGCAGGCTGGGCGCGACACGGCGCTCGCCGCGGGCGACGCCGTGCTGGTCGATTCCCGGGAGCGCTATGAATTCCACTTCCGCGAAGGCGTGCATTGCGCGTCGCTGCAGCTGCCGATCGCCTGGGCCGAGCGCTGGCTTCCTGCCGGGCCGGAGAGCGTCGCTCGCCGCATCGCGGGAGACGCCGGCTGGGGTCTTGCGCTGCGCGGCCTGCTGGCCAACCTGTCGCCGGAATTCGCCGCCGTCCCCGGGCTGCCGCCGGCACTGCTCGTCGACCAGCTCGGCGTACTGCTCAGCCTGGCGATGCCCGGCGCAGCGCCGCCTGACGATCCCCGAGGCGCCGGCATTCGACGGCGCGCGATAGATCTGCTGGCGCAGCGCCTCGGCGAACCCGGCCTGGTCGCGCAGGACGTCGCAGATGCCCTGGGCGTGTCCTTGCGCAGCCTGCATCGCGCGTTCGCGTCGGGCGAGAGCTTCGCGCGCTCGTTGCGCCGGCTGCGGATGGACGAGGCGGCGCGCCTGCTGGCCTCGCGCCGCTTCGTGCGAACCAGCAGCGCCGAAATCGGACGGCGTTGCGGCTACCTCGACGCATCGCATTTCGTGCGCCATTTCCGCGCCGAGCGCAGCGTCACGCCGAGCCGGTATCGCCGGCTGGCGCTGGACAGCGGCCGCTGACGCGCAACGGCCATCCACGCGGCACGCATCGGCCAGCGGCAGCGCCGAAGCGCCGCTAACTTGCACGCCTCTGCATCTCGAAGAGGCTGAAATGGCGGATACCTATGTTCTCGTTCACGGCGCCTGGCACACGGGCGAGCTGATGGAGCCGGTGGCTGAGGCCATCCGGGCCCAGGGCCATACCGTGCACTGCCCGACGCTGGCCGGCAATCGTCCCGATGATTCGCGCAGCGCCATCGGACTGACCGAGGCGGTGCAGTCGCTGGCCGACTACATGGCGGCGCATGCGTTGCAGGACGTGCGCCTGGTCGGCCATAGCTATGGCGGCATGGTGATCTCGGGCGCGATGAACCTGGTCGCCGAACGGGTGCGGCGCCTGGTCTACTGGAATGCCTTCGTGCCGCTTCACGGCGAGTGCCTGAACGACATGGCCCCGCCGCACTACAAGGCGCTGTTCGACAGCATCGCGGCGCAGAACGACCACGCAGTGATGCTGCCCTTTCCGATTTGGCGCGATGCCTTCATCAACGACGCCGATCTGGCGACGGCGCAGCGCACTTACGAGATGCTCAATCTGCATCCCTACCGGACCTTCACCGAGCCCTTGAGCCTGCGCACCGAGCTGGCCGCGCTGGAGGTCGGGAAGTCCTATCTCAACTGCCAGCAGGACAGCGCGATGCCGCACAGCCTTCCGTGGCATCCGCGCCTCTCGGAACGGCTGGGGCTGTTCCGCCTGGTGGAGTGCCCGGGCAGCCACGAGCTTTGCTTCACCGACCCCGCGCTCCTGGCGCAAAAGATGATCGAAGCCGGGCGAGATTGAGCGATCGAACGCGCGTCAGCTGCCGGCGACCTTCATCCGGTTCACCAGGATCGAGCCGGTGGTCTTGGCGCCGTAGTTGTAGGCATCGGCGCCGACGGCCTCGATGCCGAGCAGCATGGTCTTCAGGTTGCCGGCGATCGTGATCTCCTGCACCGGGAAGGCGATCTTGCCGTTCTCGACCCAGAAGCCGCTCGCCCCGCGCGAGTAGTCACCCGTCACGTAGTTGACGCCCTGCCCCATCAACTCGATCACGAAAAGACCGGTGCCGAGCTTGGCGAGCATCGCGTCCAGGTCGTCACCCGGTTTCGTCTGGCGCGAACTCAGCGTGAGGTTGTGCGAACCGCCGGCGTTGCCGGTGGTCTTCATGCCCAGCTTGCGCGCGGAGTAGGTGCTCAGGAAATAGCCCTCGAGCCGGCCGCCGTCGACCACCTTGCGCTTGCGGGTGGTGACGCCCTCGTCGTCGAAGGGCGAGCTGCCCTTGCCGCGCAGGATGTGCGGGTCTTCGAGCACGTCGATGTGCTTGGCCAGCACCGGCTTGCCGAGCGAGTCGAGCAGGAAGCTGCTCTTGCGGTAGAGCGCGCCGCCGCTGGTGGCCTGCACGAGGCCGCCCAGCAATCCGGCCGCCATCGGCGACTCGAAGAGCACCGGGCATTCGACGGTCTTGATCTTGCGCGACTTGAGGCGGCTCAGCGCGCGTTCCGCCGCGTAGCGGCCGACCGCCACCGGGCTCGCCAGCTCGGCGGCCGAGCGCATCGAGCTGTACCAGGCATCGCGCTGCATGTCGTCGCCCTTGCCCGCGATCGGCGCGACCGAGATCGAATGACGCGAGCTCGCATAGCCGCCGCGGAAACCGCGCGTGTGGGCGCTGAAGAAATGGCTTTGCTGCGCCGAAACACCAGCGCCTTCGCTGTTGGTGATGCGCTTGTCCGTCGACAGTGCCGCGGCCTCGCATTCGAGCGCCAGCGCAGCGGCCTGCTCGCTGCTGATGTTCCAGGGATGGAACAGGTCGAGATCGGGTTGGTCGGTGACGATGTCGGCTTCGTCGGGCAGGCCGCTGACCGGGTCCTCGGCCGTGAAGCGCGCGATGTCGTAGGCCGCCTGCACCGTCTGCGCGAGGGCCGCCTCCGAGAAGTCGGAGGTGCTGGCATTGCCGCGGCGATGGCCCACGTAGACCGTGACGCCGAGCGACTTGTCGCGGTTGCGCTCGACGTTCTCCAGCTCGCCCTTGCGCACCGAGACGCTCAGGCCGCAGCCTTCGGACGCCTCGGCGCCGGCGTCGGTGGCGCCGAGCTTCTTGGCGTGCGCCAAGGCCGAATCGACCAGGTTTTCAAAGAAGGGGCGGGTGTAGGCGAAGCCGGAATCGGCGCGCGAGGAAGATGTGCTCATGTGTTGGCTATGATACTTGCGCCCCCTGTTCCCGATGGTGCGGCCAACGATTGCCTCTATGTCCCGCAAACCCAAAAAAGGCTACTTCGTCCGCGGCCAGTTCGTGGCCGAAGGCAGCGAACTCGATCTGGAGCTCAAGCGCGAGCTCAAGGGCACGGACGCTGCGAGCAAGACCGACCTCAAACGCGAGAGCGCCGAACTGCAGGCGCTGGGCGAAGCCCTGCTCGCGCTGCGCGCCGGCCTGTTCGACAAGCTCGATCTCGGCGAAAAGCTGAGAGATGCGATCGACGAAGCCAGGCGCATCACCAATTTCGAAGGCAAGCGGCGCCAGATGCAATTCATCGGCAAGCTGATGCGTGGCCTCGATGCGGCCACGCTCGACGCCGTGCGCAGCGCACTCGACGAGCAGAACCGCGGCCCGGCCCAGGAGACGGCGATCCTGCACGACGCCGAACGCTGGCGCGACCGCCTGATCGCCGACGACGACGCGCTCGGCGGCTGGATCGAGACCCATCCCGGCACCGACGCCCAGCAGCTGCGCGCGCTGGTGCGCCAGGCCCGCAAGGACATCAAGGCCGGACCGCCCGGCGAAGCGCCGCGCCAGGGCAAGGCCTACCGCGAGGTGTTCCAGATCGTGCGGGCGCAGCTCGAGGTGCACGGCACCGACGACCACGCGGCCGAGGCCTCGGCGCAGGCGCGCGAGGAGGACGCATGAGTGAAGCGAACGCCTTCGATCCGGTTCGCATCGGCATCGTCTCTATCAGCGACCGCGCCTCCAGCGGCGTCTACGAGGACAAGGGCCTGCCCGCGCTGCAGGAGTGGCTGCAGCGCGCGCTGCGCAATCCGATCAGCTTCGAACCGCGCCTGATCCCCGACGAGCAAGCTGGCATCAGCGCCACGCTGATCGAGCTGGTGGACGCCGGCTGCTCGCTGGTGCTGACGACCGGCGGCACCGGGCCGGCCCTGCGCGACGTGACGCCGGAAGCAACGCTCGCCGTTGCCCACAAGGAAATGCCCGGCTTCGGCGAGCAGATGCGGCAGATCAGCCTGCGCTTCGTGCCGACGGCGATTCTTTCCCGCCAGGTGGCGGTGATCCGCGATCGCAGCCTGATCATCAACCTGCCGGGGCAGCCGAAGGCGATCGCGGAGACGCTCGAAGGATTGAAGGATCCCCAGGGCGCGCAGGTGGCCGCGGGCATCTTCGCCGCGGTGCCCTACTGCATCGACCTGATCGGCGGACCTTATCTGGAAACCGACGAGTCGGTCTGCAAGGCGTTCCGGCCGAAGTCGGCGATTCGGTCGCGCTGATCGCCTACTTGCCCACCAGCTGCGTCAACCGCTCCGCCTCGAAGCATTCTTTCCGCGCCGCGTCACCCGGCACGCAATCCTTCTTTCCGGGCTGCGCGGACAAGGCCTCGATGGCTTTCCACAGCAGCGCGATCTGGTGATCCTGGCCGGCCGCGCTGTCGATCAGCCCCTTCATGGCCTGCGACAGCGGGTCGTCTTCCATCGTGATCCCGTAGGCCGTGAACTTCCTGTCGGCAGTCGTGACGTCGGCACTGGTGCCTGCCTTCGAAGGAATGATGCGTGCCGGAATGCCCACCGCCGTGGCACCCGCGGGCACCGGCTTGATCACGACGGCGTTGCTTCCGATCTTGGCGCCGTCGCCGACCACGAAGCCGCCGAGCACCTTGGCGCCGGCGCTGACCACCACGTCCTTGCCCAGCGTCGGATGCCGCTTGGCGCCCTTGTAGAGCGAGGTGCCGCCGAGCGTCACGCCCTGGTAGATCGTGCAGCCGTCGCCGATCTCGGCGGTCTCGCCGACCACCACGCCCATCGCGTGATCGAAGAACACGCGGTCGCCGACGATCGCGCCGGGATGGATCTCGATGCCGGTGAACCAGCGCGAGCATTGCGAGATGAAGCGCCCGATCCACTTCAGGCCATGGCCCCAGCACCAGTGTGCGAGGCGGTGCAGCACCACGGCATGCAGGCCCGGATAGAGGGTCAGCACTTCCCAGCGCGTCCGGGCGGCCGGATCGCGGTCGAGGATGCACTGGATGTCGGAGCGCAGGCGCGAGAACATGGATGTTCTTGTTATGGCTATATGGGCCGCGCAGTCTAAGGGCTCGGGTCTTCGCGTACCGGCGATGGGGTTTTCCGTGCCGCATCCGCCATCGCCTTGGCGATGCCGCGCAGGATGTGGATCTCCTCCGGCGTCGGCTGCGCGCGGTTGAAGAGCTGCTGCAGCCGCGGCATCAGCTTCTTGGGCGCCTCGGGGTCCAGGAAGCCGATCTGCACCAGCGAGCGCTCCCAGTGCTCGAGCATGCCGGCCACGGCCTGCGCATCAGCCGCGGGCGACGGCGCGGTGGCATCGCGCACCGCGTAGCCGCCCAGCGCGAGCCGCCATTCGTAGGCAATCACCTGGATCGCCGCGCCGAGGTTCAGCGAGCCGAAGCTCGGATCGGTCGGAATGCTGAGCGCGACGTTGCAGCGGTAGACATCCTCGTTGCGCATGCCGAAGCGTTCCGAGCCGAACAGGAAGGCCACGTGCTGCCCTTCTTCCTTGGCCAGCGGCTCCAGGTGTTCGCGCGGCGTGCGCGTGGGCGGGCCGAAGTCGCGCGGCACCATGGCGGTCGCGCACAGGTGGGTGACGCCGTCGAGCGCCTCGTCCAGCGTCTCGACGATGCGCGCGTTGGCCAGCACATCCAGCGCGCCGCTCGCGCGCTGGATGGTCTCCTCGCGCCGCAGCACATTGGCCCAGCGCGGCGCCACCAGCACGAGATCGCCGAAGCCCATGGTCTTCATGGCGCGGGCGGCGGCGCCGACATTGCCGGCGTGGCTGGTCTGGATCAGGATGAAACGGGTGCGCATGTAAAATCCCCCGATTCTCGCCGCCCGCATCGCCGGGCCGCATTCCAGGGCGCGTTCAGGCGCCGCCCGCCGTTCTTCCCACAATCCAATGTCGTCCCCCAACCTGCACCCCATGCTCAACGTGGCCGTCAAGGCCGCCCGCGCCGCCGGCGCCATCATCAACCGCGCCGCGCTCGATGTCGAAGCGGTGCGCATTTCGCAGAAGCAGGTCAACGACTTCGTCACCGAAGTCGACCACGCAAGCGAGCGAGCGATCATCGAGACGCTGCTCGGCGCCTACCCGGGGCACGGCGTCCTGGCCGAGGAATCGGGCACCCAGCACGGCGCCAAGGATTCCGACTACGTCTGGATCATCGATCCGCTGGACGGCACCACCAATTTCATCCACGGCTTCCCGGTCTACTGCGTCTCGATCGCGCTCGCGGTCAAGGGCAAGGTCGAGCAGGCCGTCATCTACGACCCCAGCCGCAACGATCTCTTCACGGCCACCAAGGGCCGCGGCGCCTTCATGAACGACCGCCGGCTGCGCGTGAGCAAGCGCACGCGGCTCAGCGAATGCCTGATCTCCACCGGCTTTCCCTTCCGCACGGGTGACAACTTCAAGCAGTACCTGGCCATCATGGCCGACCTGATGCCGCGCGCCGCCGGCCTGCGCCGCCCCGGCGCGGCCGCGCTCGACCTGGCCTACGTGGCGGCCGGCTTCACCGATGCCTTCTTCGAAACCGGCCTCAACATCTGGGACGTTGCGGCCGGCTCGCTGATCGTCACCGAAGCGGGCGGCCTGATCGGCAACTTCACCGGCGAACCCGATTTCCTCGAGCAGCGCGAGTGCCTTGCCGGCGCCCCGCGCATCTACGGCCAGCTGGTGCCGATCCTGGCCAAGTATTCGAAGTTCGCCGGCGTCGACGACAAGCTGCGCGCCAGCGACCGCGTTCGCGCCGTCGATCCCTCGGCACACCCGGGCGACGTCTACGCGCGCAGCACGGTCGTCGGTGCGCAGGCCGATGCCGAAGCACCGGCCGATACGGCGGCCGCGCCGGCGCCGCGCAAGCTCACGCGCCTGCGCCGCGAGGCGCCCGTGGGGCCCGCCGAAGGCAACTCCTCCGCCGAGTGATGCGGGCGCAGCGCGCCACCGGGAACCGGGGCCGCGCCGCGCTGCGCGTGGCGCTTTCGCACTATGTCGCGAACGGCCTGTCGGTCGCCTTCGGGCTGATGCTGATCTCCGGCGGCGTGCACCTGCTGCTAGGCACCCTGGCCGCCTCGGCGGCCGCCGTCGGCGTGATCGTCAGCGCGCCGCCCGACCTGCCCGGCCCGCGCCGCGGCAAGTTCTGGCAGATGCTGCCCTCGCCGCTGATCGGGCTGCCGCTGTTCTTCTTCGTGCAGCTGCTGCACTCGGCGCCGCTGCGCCTCGGCCTGCTGCTGGTACCCGCGACCTTCCTGGCCTTCGTGGCCATGGCCTGGGGCAAGCGCGGCATTCCAATCGCGATCGCGGTCATGTTCTCGATGATCTTCTCGATGGCCACGCCCGCGCCCACCGGCATGGCCGAAGCGCTCGAACGCACGCTGCAATTCGGCATCGGCGCAGGCCTCTACGTGATCTACGCGGTGCTCGCCAACCATGCGCTCAACGGCCGCTACCGCGTGCAGGCGATGGCCGACGTGCTGCTCTCGCTGGCCGCGCTGATGCGCACCGAAGCCCGGCAGTTCACGCCCAGGGACGATTCCGGCGACGTGCGCGAAGTGCCGGCCCCGCTGCTCGGCCAGTTGCTGCGCGAGCAGGCCGCGCTGGCCGACCAGTTGCAGGCCACGCGCGACATCGTGCTCGAATCGCCGCGCACGCCGCGCCGGCAGCGGCTGGCTGGCATGCTGGTGCTGGTGCTCGAGCTGCGCGACCTGCTGCTGGCCAGCGAACTCGACCTCGACGCGCTCAAGGCGCATCCCGGCCATGCCGCCGCGCTCTACGAAATGCAGCGCGTGCTCGACGAGCTGGCCGACGAGACCGAAACGCTGGCCGATACGTTGCTGCTGGGGCGGCAGCCTGCGCCGGTGCCCGACCGCCGTCCCGAGCTGGCGGCCATCCACCTCGAGGACGAAGACGCGCCGCCGCCCGCCGGCCATGTCGGGCCTACACCCGCCATGCTCGCGCGCGGGCTGGCCAGCCGCATCGGCCACATCAACGACGAAGTGCTGCGCCTGGTGGCCCTGGCGCGCGGCGACGTCGAGCCCGACCTCACCGTGGTGCGCGCCAACTGGCAGATGTTCGTGAGCCCCACCGAATGGTCGCTGATGCCCTTTCTCGCGCTGTGGCGCTGGGACGCGCCGCCGCTGCGCCATGCGATCCGCGCCGCGCTCGCCATCGCCACCGGCTACGCGATCGCGCTGATGCTGCCCTGGGGTTCGCACGACTACTGGATCCTCCTGACCATCGTGGTGGTGCTGCGCGGCAGCCTGTCGCAGACGCTGGAGCGGCGCAACAGCCGCGTGGCCGGCACGCTGCTGGGCTGCGTGCTCGCGGTGGCGCTGCTGTCCGCGCATCCCTCGCCGCTGGGCATGCTGGCCGCGGTGACGGTGGCGCAGGCGATCGCGCACGGCTTCGCGGTGCGGCGCTACCTGGTCACCTCCGTCGCCGCCACCGTGCTCGGCCTGCTCCAGGCCCACATGCTGAACGTCGGCATGAGCCCTACGTTCGCGCTGTTCGAGCGCGTGGCCGACACGCTGATCGGCGCCGCGCTGGCCTGGGCCTTCTGCTACGTGCTGCCCTCGTGGGAGCGCAGCCAGATCCCGGCGCTGGTGGCGCGCACGCTGACGGCGCAGGCACGCCATGCCCGGCTGGCGCTGGGCCTCGGCCAGCTGCGCTCGGTGGTCACCAGCCCCGAGCTCGAATGGCGGCTCGCGCGCCGCGAGGCCTACGACAGCCTCTCGGCGCTGGTGCAGGCCACGCAGCGCTCGCTGTCGGAGCCGCGCGCGGTGCAGCCGCCGCTCGAGCCGCTCGAACATCTGCAGGCGCACAGCTACCAGTTGCTGGCCCAGTTGAGTGCGGTCAAGTCGATGCTGGTGCTCAGGCGCGACCGGCTCACGCCGGCCGAGATCGAAGGCCCGCTCGCCCGCACGGCCGAGCGCATCGAGGCCGCGATCGGCAGCGCACCCACCGGCGGGCCGGTGATGCCCGAGAGCGCCCCCGCCACCGCACTGGCCGGTCCGATCCCGCTGCCGGACCCTTTCGACAACGACATCAGCCCCTGGCTGCTGCGCCGGCTCGACCTGGCGACCGGCATCGCCGCGCAGCTGCGCGACGACGCGGCACGCATTCTGCAACCACTCACCGACGACATCCCCAAGACCGCCTGATGAACAAGGAAGTGCTGCTCGCCCACCCGTGGTTCGGCCCCTGCCTGGCCGCGCTGATCGCCATTCCGCTGGCGCTGCTCGTGCACCGCATCGGCGGCGTCGTGCTCAAGCGCGTGACCCGTTCCACGCCCGCGCTGCACGCGATGCTGCTGCGCATTCAGGCGATCGCCCGCATCGTGCTGCCGCTGGTGGCGCTGCAGATGGTGTGGCAAGCCGCGCCGGACGACCTGCGCTTCGTCAACAGCGTGCGGCATCTCAACGGCCTGCTGCTGATCGCGGCCACCACCTGGCTCGCGGCCAGAGCCGTCAACGGCTTCGCCGACGGCGTGCTGGCCCAGCACCCCTATGACGTGACCGACAACCTGCGGGCGCGCCGCGTGCTCACGCAAACGCGCGTGCTCGCGCGCACCGCCAATTCGATGCTGCTGGTGGCCGGCGGCGCGTTAATGCTGATGACCTTTCCCGGCGCACGCCAGGTCGGCGCCAGCCTGCTGGCCTCGGCGGGCGTGATCGGCATCGTGGCCGGCCTGGCCGCCAAGCCCGTGTTCAGCAACCTCATCGCCGGCCTGCAGATCGCGCTGGCGCAGCCGATCCGCATGGACGACGTGCTGGTGGTCGAAGGCGAATGGGGTCGCGTCGAGGAGATAACCGGCACCTTCGTCGTGCTCAGGATCTGGGACGACCGGCGCATGATCCTGCCGCTGTCCTATTTCATCGAGAAGCCGTTCCAGAACTGGACCCGCCACGACGCGCAGCTGCTGGGCTCGGTCTTCATCCATGCCGACTACGGCATGCCGCTCGCGCCGCTGCGCGAAGAGGCAGAGCGCATCGTGAAGGCGGCGCCCGAGTGGGACGGCCGCTTCTTCAACCTGCGCGTGACCGACGCCACCGAGCGCAGCATGCAGATCCGCGTGCTCTGCACCGCGGCATCCTCGTCGCTGGCCTTCGACCTGCGCTGCACGGTGCGCGAAGGGCTGATCGACTTTATGCAGCGCGAGTACCCGCAGTTCCTGCCCAGGCTGCGCATCGAGGACGGCGCCCCGCCGCAGGCCTCGCCGGCCTAGAAGCTCGCGCCAGTCGAGATCTTCGACGCTGGTCAGGCGCCGGCCTGGCTTCCCAAGGAGCCGAAGCGCAGGCCCGGCGCGCGCAACCGAAGAGCGCGGCCCCGGCAGAGCCAACGTTGTTTTAAGAATCAACGACTGCGGCGTCGGCGAAGCAGATAAAGCCGGAGCTCTGCGACTGAGTAGCCAATGGCCATCACTGCGTCGCGGAGCTCGTTCTCCGTGCAGCCGAGTGATCGGGTCCAATGGCGAACCTCATGTGGCCAACGGAGCGAAATGAACTTGCTACTCGGAGCGGCGTTGCTCGTATGGGTGAGCATCAGAGATCTCCCTGTTGAGTTGGAAATCCCAGGCTGACCGAGTGCAATGTCACAAGATGTAGGAAACCGCCCCACAAGCGGCGCGGCGAAACGGTGACGCTTAGCGCTGCCGCCGCAGAGGACGATCGGCTGAATCGCGCTCACCTCGAACCCTCGCCGGTGATGACAGCACGCACGGTCTTCAACAGGATCTTGATATCGAGCCAGAGCGACCAGTTGCTGACGTACTCCATGTCGAGTTCGACGCGTCTTGCATAGGACAGGCGATTGCGGCCGCTGACCTGCCACAGGCCCGTGATACCCGGGCGCATGGCGCAATAGTGTTCCCAGCCCTTGCCGTAGAGGCTGCGTTGGCGCTCCATGCAGGGACGCGGGCCGACCAGGCTCATGTCGCCCTTGAGCACGTTCCAGAACTGGGGCAGTTCGTCGAGGCTCAGCTTGCGGATGAACTGGCCGATGGGCGTGATGCGCGGATCCTTCTCGAGCTTCTGAAAGGTGTCCCACTCGGTGCGGGCCATGTCGTTGCGGCTCAGGAACTCGTCCAGCACCACTTCGGAGTTGTGCACCATCGAGCGGAACTTGTAGAAGCGAAATCTCTGGCCGCTTTCTCCAAGGCGGTTCTGCCAGAAGTGGACCGGACGGCCCATGCTGATGCGAACGCCGAGGGCGACGAGCAGATAGAGAGGCCCGAAGAGGATGAAGAAAGTCAGTGCGCCCACAATGTCGATAGTGCGCTTCGTCGCGCGTTCGAGTCGAGTGAGTTTGCGTGGGTGTACATACGCTGGAGGCGCGGACGATCCACCGCCATCAGGGGTGAAGCGTCGGACCACGTTGCCGTGTGCGGTCGAGTCGGAACGAAACATCTAGAAAATCCACCAGACGGGTGCCGCCTCAACTTTTAGCGGGCATGGCGGAGGCCTCACTTCTTCAGGCACTCGCGCACCTTATCGGCCTCGTTGCCCACCGCGGCAACCGCCTTGCGCAGCTCGTCCTCGGTGACGCCCAGCGACTTGGTCCAGTCCCTGACCTCATAGTCCTGGTTGAGGTTGATGCGCTGGCGGTCCTGATCGCCCACCTTCGTCTTGTCGTCTGCCATATTTGGTCTCCTTTGAGATCAGGTCAGGGTGCCGAGCTCCGCGGCGGGCCGTGTAGTCCCGGGTCCTCATCTGGCGTGGGTGTCTTCGGATTGCAAACCTTGGTTTGCAAGAATGCCGCCGCGGGCCCTAGGGACCGCGCCGCCCGCGATCGGCCTTGGGCAGCACCGCGTCGGCTGCAATCGCTTCGGCCTGCGCCTGCAGACTCGACAGCGACGCGTCAAACTGCGCGGCGGCGCGCTCGTCGAGCACCGACATGAGCTGCGCATTGATTGCCGACACGAGCGGAAAGAGTTCGGCATAGAGCGCGCCGCCCTCGGCCGTGAGGCGCAGCAGCACATGACGCCGGTCGCCGCCCGGCTGGGTGCGTGACACCAGCCCCTTCGCCACCAGCGAACCCACCGCCTTCGAGGTGCGCGCACGGTCCAGTTGCGCGTGCTCGGCGAGCTGCGACGAGCCCAGCGCACCGCGGCTGGCCAGCGTCGCGATCAGGCGCCACTCGCGCCGCGTGATGCCGAAGCGGCCTTCGCACAAGCGGATGACCATGCCGCCGGCCACCGACAGCAGGCGGCTGAGCCGGTAGAGCAGCAGGTCGTCGAGCGGTCTGAGCGCTTCGGCCATCGGGTTTTTCCGCAGAACAGTTGATTTGATCAATCGATTGTCGAGCCTCTAGAGTCGTGCGGCGCCACGGCATACCCAGGAGACGCCAACCATGCCCCTTGCTTCGATCGACCGCCGCCAGGCCCTTGCCGCCCTCGGCGGCCTCGCGCTCGCGCCGCTGGCCGGCGCCCAAGCTGCCTTCAGCCCCGGCCAGCCGATCAAGGTGCTGATCGGCGTGCCTGCCGGCGGCACGCAGGACGTGCTGACCCGCGCCATCGCGCACGAGGTGCGCGACTCGCTCGGGCCGCTGGTGGTCGACAACCGCTCCGGCGCGGCCGGCCGCATCGCGGTCGAAGCCGTGAAGACCGCGCCACCCGACGGCCGCACCCTGCTGCTCGGAACGGCCAGCATGATGACCATGTTCCCGAACGCGTACCGCCATCTCTCCTACGACCCGATCAAGGACTTCGTGCCGATCGTCAATGCAGCGCGCTTCGAACTGGCGCTGGTGGTGCACAAGGACGTGCCGGCGAACACGCTGCCCGAGTTCATCGCCTGGGCCAGGAGCCAGGGCGACAAGCTCAGCTTCGCCTCCTACGGCGCCGGCACGCCTTCGCACTTCCTCGGCGAGATGCTCAACCGCGCCGCCGGCCTGAAGATGGTCCACGTCGCCTACCGCGGCTCGACGCCGGCGCGGCAGGACGTGATGGGCGGCACCGTGCCGGTCTACTTCGACACCGTGGGCGGCGCGCTCCAGTTGCAGACCACCGGCCGCGTGAAGGTGCTGGCCACCAGCGGCGACAAGCGCTCGCCGCTGATGCCCAGCCTGCCGACCTTCGTCGAGGCCGGCTACAAGGACGTGGTCGCCGCGGCCTGGTTCGCCTACTACGCGCCGCGCAACACGCCGCAGCCCATCGTCGACAGGCTGCGCGCCGAATTCACCCGCGCCGTCAATGTGCGCGAGGTGCGCCAGCAATTGCTGCAGAACGGCATGTACCCCGTGGGCGACGATGCAGCGGCCTTGCTGAAGACCATGCGCGAAGACACGGCGCGCTGGGGCGGCATCATGCGGGCCGTGAACTTCCAAGCCAACGACTGAACGGGAACCCTCTCCATGCTGAAACACATGCTTCGCCGGCTCACCGGCACCCTCGCCCTGGCCGCCGTCGCCTGCGCCGCCGCGGCCCAGCCGCTGGACAGCCCGCTGCGCATCGTGGTGGGCTACGCGCCCGGCGGCGCCACCGACCGCGTGGCGCGCATCGTCGGCGACAAGCTGCAGGCTAAGCTCGGCGTCCCGGTGGTCGTCGACAATAAGCCCGGTGCAGGCGGCCGCCTCGCGGCCCAGCAGGTCAAGGCCGCGCCCGCATCGCAGAACGTGCTGATGCTGGCCAACCCGGCCGTGATGGTCGTGGCCCCGCTGGTCTTCAAGGACAACGGCTACGACGCCGAGCGCGACTTCGTGCCGGTCTCGCATGTCAACGACTACGAGTTCGCGCTGTCGGTGGCGACTGCCGTGCCGGTGCGCGAGTTGCCGCACCTGCTGGCCTGGATGCGCGCCAATCCCGACAAGGCCAACGTCGGCGTGCCCGCCACCGGCAGCCTGCCGCACTTCTTCGGGCTCATGGTGGGCGAGAAGGCCAAGGTGCCGACGCAGGTGGTCGGCTACCGCGGCTCCAGCCCGCTCTTGACCGACCTGATCGGCGGGCAGGTGCCGATCGCCGTCGACACGCTGGACGTGGTCATCCCGCAGCACCAGGCCGGCAAGATCCGCATCCTCGCCATGTCGGGCGCGAAGCGCTCGCCCTTCGCCCCCGAGGTGCCGACCTTCAAGGAGGCCGGGCTCGACCTGGTCGCCACCGGCTGGAACACCTTCTTCGCGCCCGCGAGCATGCCGCGCGACAAGGTGGCTCGCCTGTCGCAAGCCATTCGCGAGGTCATGCAGGATCCGGACACCGTGCGCCGCTTCAAGGATTCGCTCATGACGCCGGTGGTCAGCACGCAGGAGCAGACGGCGGCCATGCTCAAGGCCTATCGCGCCCAGTGGGCGCCCGTGGTCCAGAAATCCGGCTACCAACCCTGAGCTTTTCATGCAACGCCCCAACATCGTCTTCATCGTCGCCGACGACCTCGGCTTCGCCGACCTCGGCTGCTACGGCGGGCGCGAGGCCGACTTCGGCCCCGTCTCGCCGGTGCTCGACGGCCTGGCCGCCAAGGGCATCCGCTTCACGCAGGGCTATGCGAACTCGCCGGTGTGTTCGCCCACGCGCTTCGCGCTGATGACGGCGCGCTACCAGTACCGCCTGCGCGGCGCCGCCGAAGAGCCGATCAACAGCAAGAGCCGCGGCAGCGCCACGCTGGGCCTGCCGCCGGAGCACCCGACCCTGCCCTCGCTGCTGCGCGACGCGGGCTATCGCACTGCGCTGATCGGCAAGTGGCACCTGGGCTATCCGCCCTCATTCGGCCCGCTGCGCTCGGGCTACGAGGAGTTCTTCGGACCGATGTCGGGCGGCGTCGACTACTTCACGCATTGCGATTCGAGCGGCCGGCACGACCTCTGGTCGGGCGAGGAGGATCGGCAGGAAGAGGGCTACCTCACCGACCTGCTCTCGCGGCGCGCGGTCGACTACGTGGCGCGCATGGCGAACCAGGACGCGCCCTTCTTCCTGAGCCTGCACTACACCGCGCCGCACTGGCCCTGGGAAACGCGCGAGGACGCAGCCAAGGCGCCGGCCGTGAAGAACAATCTGTTCGACCTGGCGGGCGGCAGCATCCACACCTACCGCCGCATGATCCACCACATGGACGAAGGCATCGGCTGGATCATGGCGGCGCTCGAGAAGCACGGCATCGCCGCCGACACGCTGGTCGTGTTCACCAGCGACAACGGCGGCGAGCGCTACTCCGACAACTGGCCGCTGGTGGGCGGCAAGATGGATCTGACCGAAGGCGGCATCCGCGTGCCGTGGATCGCGCATTGGCCTGCCGTCGTCGAGGCCGGCGGCGAGAGCGCCCAGCACTGCATGACCATGGACTGGTCCGCCACGATGCTCGATGCGGCAGGCGCCAAGGCCGATGCGCGCTGCCCGCTGGACGGCAGATCGCTGCTGCCGGTGCTGCGCGATGCGGCAACAAGCTTCCACAGGCCGCTGCATTGGCGCATGAACCACCGCGGCCAGCGCGCCCTGCGCGATGGCGACTGGAAGTACCTGCAGATCGACGGCAACGAGTACCTGTTCAACATCCCGGCCGACGAACGCGAGCGCGCCAACCAGGCGCCGCGCGAGCCGGAGCGGCTGGTCGCGATGCGCGAGACCTGGCTGGCCTGGAACGCAGGCATGCCGCCCATCCCGGACGACGCGACCGTGAGCCTGGGCTACTCGGTCAAGGACATGCCACAGCGCTAGTCAGAGCGGCCGCACCGGCATGCACAGCGTGCAGTTGAACGCGCCGGTCTTCTCGTCCATCACGAAGTCGCGGCCATAGATCTCGAGCGGCGCGCCGTCGGCGGCCTGCCAGCTGCTGTCCGGCAACCAGTCGCACAGTTTCATCCACGCCGTGTGAATTTCGGTCGACGGACCGGCGAATTCGGTGCAGGCATAGCGCCCGCCGCCGAGGGTCTGCACGCCGATCTCGCCCTCGGGCCGGAAGCCCCCGTCGACTTCGATGCAGGCGTCGTAGCGGCACTTCGCCGGCGGCGTGACGTCGGGGTTGTCGTGGCTCACGCCGTACATCGTGCGCCGCGCATCCATCAGGCCGTGCTCGCCGCACCAGGCGGCGAAGCGCTGCCAGGTGCGCGTGATGCCCGAGTCGCCATACGGGCCGACGTGCCGCATGTAGGCCACGCGGACCTCCGGCAGGGTCTTCAGTTCGATCTTCATTTCGCTGTCTACTGAACGAGGAACAGGCCCCTTGGGCCAGGAACGTTGATCCTGTCGGAAAGCCTCGGCCACGGCTTGATGCGCCTTGCGGTCGGCTTGATGGATCTTGCCGAGTTCGACGCGGTGGCGTTCGGCCCACGAACGGAATGCGCCGCGCCGCCAGTCCGTGGGCGTGACGCCGAAATGCGCATTGAAGGCCCGCGTGAACACCGCCGCCGAGCCGAAGCCAACATCCAGCGCGATCGCCAGCACCGGCTCGGACGGCAGGCCCAGCAGCCGGCCGGCCGCCACCTCCAGGCGGCGCCGCCGCACGCGCTCGGCCAGCGTCTCCCCGGTCATGGCCTGGAACACGCGATGGAAATGCCAGGAAGAAAAGTGCGCCACGCCGGCCAGCGTCGCGAGATCGAGCGGGTCGGCAAGGTGCGCGTCGATGTGGTCGATCACGCGGTTGATGCGGGCGATATAGGTGTGGCGCGGGCTGATCATTGGCCTCAAGTCTTGACTAAGATAGTATTTAGATATATCTTTAATGAATCAGATAACGACATCGAGCCATTCCAATGCGATCTTTCAAACACTTTCTACGCGGCCATCCCCGCGGCGACCATGGCGACGGAATGGCCGGCGGGCGCGGCGGCGGTGGCAGCGGACGCATCTTCGGCCATGGCGGCCTGCGCTTCGTGCTGCTGCAGCTCATCGCCGACAAGCCCAGCCACGGCTACGAGTTGATCAAGTCCATCGAGGAGCGCCTGGGCGGCACTTACAGCCCGAGTCCGGGCATCGTCTATCCCACGCTCACTTTGCTCGAGGAAATGGGCTATGTGAGCGTCGATGCAGCCGGCGGCCGCAAGCGCTACAGCATCACCGAGCCCGGCCGCGGATTCCTGGCCGCCAACCGCGAGATCACCGACGAAATGATGGCCCGCATGAAGGGCGGCGTCGACGGCGCGGGCCCGCGCCACGGCCGCCCGCCGCAGGTGGTGCGCGCCATCGAGAACCTCAAGCTCGCGATGCGCATGCGCCTCGCGCGCGAACCCCTCACCGAACAACAAGCCCACGAATTCGCCGCGGTGCTCGACAGCGCCGCTCAACAACTTGAAAGGATTTGAGCTCACCCCCAGGCTTCGCGCACCTCGTGTCGCTACCCCAACCCCCTTACCGGGGGCAATACCAGCGGCCCGGCGAAGCCGGTTCCGCGGTGTTCCCCGAACGGGCCTGGCTTCGCCGGCCAGCAACTGAAATCAACGACATGACCTATCTTTCCTCTCCCCCTTCTTCTCCTGGCCCCCACCGCCTGCCGCGTCGCGTGCGCCATGAACTTCGCTTTCGCAAGCTCGAGGTGCGCGCGGTGCAGCGCGTCGCGCCGCACCTGATTCGCATCACGCTCGGCGGCGAGGAACTGGCTGGCTTCACCAGCCCGGGCTTCGACGACCACGCCAAGATCTTTTTCCCCAACGCCGGGACCGGCGTGCTCACCGTGCCGACCGCCGGCCCCGACGGACCGCTCTGGCCCGAGGGCCCGAAGCCGACCATGCGCGACTACACGCCGCGCCGCCACGATGCCGCGGCCGGCACGCTCGAGCTCGACTTCGCGCTCCACGAGGCCGGCCCGGCCACCCAGTGGGCCGAACAGGCCAAGGTCGGCGACCTGCTGGGCGTGGGTGGGCCGCGCGGCTCCTTTATCGTCCCGACCGACTTCGACTGGCACCTCCTGATCGGCGACGACACCGCCCTGCCCGCCATCTGGCGCCGGCTGGCCGAGCTGCCTGCCGGGGCGCATGCGGTCGTGCTGGCCGAGGTCGACAGCGAAGCCGACGAAATCCCCTTCGAGACCCGCGCCAGACTGGACTTGCAATGGGTGCACCGGCGCGGCGCCGAGCCCGGCACCGGCAGCGGCCTGCTCGATGCGCTGCGCGAGCGCACGCTGCCGGCGGGCGACTTCCATGCCTGGGTGGCCTGCGAATCGGCCGCCGCCAAGGCATTGCGCGCCCACCTGGTCGGCGAACGCGGCGCGAATCCCAAATGGATCCGGGCCTCCGGCTACTGGCGCCGTGGCGCGGTGGCCACGCACGACACGCACGACGACTGAGCCCCGCGCGACCGGCCGAACGCCCTATGCCGCGAGGTTGTTTGACACCCCATGTCCGCGCACCCAGAATTTGCAGGTTGAGTACTAAAGGCTATATCTCGGGAGCGGACAGATGGACATCGGACTTGCGCAATGGCAGTTCCTGGTGGCGCTGTTGACGGGGGCATTGCTCCTGTTCGTCATCATGTGGATCGCTTGGCACCGCATCGCCGAGCGGCGCGAAACCGAACGCCGCATCGCGGCGGCCAGGGTGCGGTCGGGTCACATACCGCTCGAGATTCCGACCGTGCGCGGCGGCCTGCGCGTGAGCGGCGGCGATGCGCCGCCCGACACGCTGCCCGAGTGGTTCATCCAGGGCAAGGGCGAACATGCGGTCGTCGACGAACAACCGCGCATCCATGTGCGCTATGTCGACGCCCGCGGCCAGAAGTCGGAGTGCACGATGCAGGTCGACCACCTCGACGTGCAGAAGAGAATCCTCCACGGCCACGGCGAACTGCCGGGCGATCTGCGCCGGATTCCGCTGCACCAGATCACCGGGGCGCGCATCGCGGAGTCGGGCCAGCGCTTCAACATCGACACCTGGGTCGACGCCGTGCGCGTCGCGCGCCGGCGCCGCGGGCAGCTGTAGGCACAGCAAGCGCGCATCGGCATCGCCTGTAGGCGTGCCGCTTACACTGCGGCGCTTCGCTTTCGCCGACCACGCGCCGCCAATGAACCGCCGAAACCTGCTTGGCCTGCTGGCCGCCTCTTCGACTGCCCTGCTCTTCGGCGCCTGCGGCAAACGCGCGCCGGGCGCGGCAGCGCTCAAGCCGGGCGCGACCGTGCTGGCCTTGGGCGACAGCCTCACCGCGGGCCACGGCGCGGCGCCCGATGACGCATGGCCCAACAAGCTCTCGCAGCTGACCGGCTGGACGGTCGTCAACGAAGGACTCAACGGCGACACATCCCTCGGCGCATTGCAGCGCCTCGAGGGCCTGCTGGCCGCCAATCGCTACGACGCGATCCTGGTCGGCATCGGCGGCAACGACATGCTGCGCGGCTTGTCATCGCGAGCCACCATCGACAACCTCGCCGCCATCGTGCGCCAGGCACGCGCGCACACACCCCATGTCGGCGTGATCGCCACGCCCGCGCCAGAACCGATGCGCGCAGCGATCGGCTCGCTCAGCGACGCGGCGTTCTATGCAGAGGTCGCCAAGGCCGAACAGGCGCTCCTGATCCCGAACGTGTACGCGCGCGTGCTCTCGGACGCCGCCTTGCGCTCGGATCGCATCCATGCCAACGCCCAGGGCTATGCGCAGGTGGCCCAGCAGCTGGCGCAGCAGCTGCAGGCGGCCGGGTGGCGCTGAGCTGCAGACCCGGCTCGCGTGTTGCGGCCGTCACCGCTTGGCTTCCCCTGGGGGCTCGTGCCTCGAAAGCGGTATATTCTTACCAAATCCGCATCGATCGACCCGAGGTACGAACATGACCGCCACCGCGACGCTGTCCAGCAAGTTCCAGATCTCCATTCCCAAGGCTGTTCGCGAAGAACAGCACTGGGAGGCAGGCCAGGAGTTCGTTTTCGTTCCCAAGGGCAAAGGTGTGCTGGTCATGCCGGTGCCGGAACTGGACCAGTTGTCCGGCATCGCCAAGGGCGCAAGAAAAGACGGCTACCGCGATCGCAAGGACCGCTATTGATGGCGACGGCGACATTGCGCGTGGTCGACACCTCGGCCTGGATCGAATGGCTGGCCGGCAGCGCGCTCGGCAAGAAACTCGGCAAGGAATTTCCCGACAAGGCGCGCTGCATCGTTCCAACCATCGTCCAGCTCGAACTGTCGAAATGGCTGATGCGCGAGGTCGGAGAAGATCAAGCGGACCAGCTCATCGCCTATACGCAAAAATGCGTGGTCGTGCCGCTGGACACCTCCATCTCTCTTCTCGCGGCCGAATTGCACCGCGAGCACAAGCTGGCGACGGCGGATGCCATCGTCTACGCAACGGCGCGACACCAGGGCGCTGATCTGCTGACCTGCGATGCCCATTTCGAAGGCTTGCGCAACACGATGTACTTTCAAAAAACGGAGCGCTCATGAGCCGAGGCGACACAGCCGAGCTCGCCTCGCATACGCCGATGATGACCCAGTACCTCGGGCTCAAGGCGGACCATCCCGACACGCTGCTGTTCTACCGGATGGGCGACTTCTACGAGCTGTTCTATGCCGATGCCGAGAAGGCCGCGCGCCTGCTCGACATCACGCTCACGCAGCGCGGCCAGTCGGCCGGGCAGCCGGTGGTGATGTGCGGGGTGCCCTTCCACTCGGTCGACACCTACCTCGCGCGGCTCATCAAGCTCGGCGAATCGGTGGCCATCTGCGAACAGGTCGGCGAGGTCGGCGCCGCCAAGGGTCCGGTGGAACGCAAGGTGGTGCGCGTGGTCACGCCGGGCACGCTGACCGACGCCGAACTGCTCAACGACAAGAGCGATTCGCTGCTGCTCGCGGTGCACGCCGGTACGCGCAACTTCTGCGGCCTGGCCTGGCTCAGCGTCACCGGCGCCGAGCTGCGGCTGGCGGAATGCCCGGCCGATGCGCTGGAAGCCTGGATCGCGCGCATCGCGCCGAGCGAGCTGCTCTACAGCGCCGAGGTCACGCCCGGCTTCGAGCAGCGCCTGAAGGCCGCACGCAACGGCGCGCCCTTCACGCTCTCGGTGCGGCCCGCCTGGCAATTCGACGGCGGCCTGGGCGAGCGCAAGCTGTGCGAGCAGATGGGCAGCAACAGCCTGGCCGCCTGGAACGCCGAGGCGCTGGCCAACGCCCATGCGGCCGCCGCGGCGCTGCTGGGCTATGCGGAGCACACGCAGGGCAGAACGCTCTCGCATGTGCAGCGGCTTTCGGTCGAACGCGACGGCGAGCTGATCGAGCTGCCGCCGACCACGCGGCGCAATCTCGAATTGGTGCAGACCCTGCGCGGCGAGGACTCGCCCACGCTGTTCTCGCTGCTGGACACCTGCATGACGGGCATGGGCAGCCGCCTGCTCAAGCGCTGGTTGTTGGCGCCGCGCCGGGAGCGCGGCGACGCGCAGGCGCGGCTCGAGGCCATCGACGCTCTGCAGGCCACGGCGCCAGGCGCCACCTCGGCACCGTGGCGCCTGCTCCGCGATCGGCTCAAGAACACCAGCGACGTCGAGCGCATCGCCGCGCGCATCGCGCTCAGGCAGGTGCGGCCTCGCGAGCTGGTCGCGCTGCGCATGGCACTTGCGAAGGCCGAGGAGCTGGCGCCCGCCCTGCCGGCCTCGGCCTCGCTGCTCGAACTCACGGCCGAACAGCTGGCGCCGCCGCCCGGCTGCGTCGGCCTTCTGGTGGCGGCGATCCAGCCCGAGCCCTCCGCACTGGTGCGCGACGGCAGCGTGATCGCCGACGGCCACGATGCCGAGCTCGACGAGCTGCGGGCCATCAGCGAGAACAGCGACGCCTTCCTGCTGCAGCTGGAAGCGAGCGAACGCGAGCGCACCGGCATCTCGAACCTGCGCGTGCAGTTCAACCGCGTGCACGGCTTCTACATCGAGGTCACGCAGAGCGCGCTCGCCAAGGTGCCCGACAACTACCGCCGGCGCCAGACGCTGAAGAACGCCGAGCGCTTCATCACGCCCGAGCTCAAGGCCTTCGAGGACAAGGCGCTGTCGGCGCAGGACCGCGCCCTGGCGCGCGAGAAGTGGCTCTACGAGCAGCTGCTCGACGCGCTGCAGCCCTCGGTGGCGGCGCTCACGCGGCTGGCCAGTGCGTTGGCCACGCTGGATGCGCTGTGCGCGCTCGCCGAACGCTCGCATACGCTGCACTGGCGCGCGCCGAGCTTCGTCGCCCATCCCTGCATCGAGATCGAGAAAGGCCGCCATCCGGTGGTGGAGGCGCGCCTCGCGGAAAAATCATCGGGCGCGTTCATTGCGAACGACACCCGCATGGGCCCTCAACAACGCATGCAGGTGATCACCGGCCCCAACATGGGCGGCAAATCGACCTACATGCGGCAGGTCGCGATCATCGTGCTGCTGGCCTCGATCGGCTCGCACGTGCCAGCCGAGGCCTGCCGGCTCGGGCCGATCGATGCCATCCACACGCGCATCGGCGCGGCCGACGACCTGGCCAACGCGCAGTCGACCTTCATGCTCGAGATGACCGAGGCGGCGCAGATCCTGCACGGCGCGAGCGCCCATTCGCTGGTGCTGATGGACGAGATCGGCCGCGGAACGAGTACTTTCGACGGCCTCGCGCTCGCCGCCGGCATCGCGGCACAGCTGCACGACCGCACGCGCGCCTTCACGCTCTTCGCCACCCACTACTTCGAGCTGACCGAGTTCCCGGCCACGCACCACGGTGCGGTCAACATGCACGTGAGCGCCACCGAGGCCGGCCGCGACATCGTGTTCCTGCACGAGATGCAGCCGGGCCCGGCCAGCAAGAGCTACGGCATCCAGGTCGCGCGGCTCGCCGGCATGCCGGCCGCAGTGGTCAACCATGCGCGCCAGGCCCTCGAGGCGCTGGAGGCGCAGCAGACGCAGACGCGCGCCCAGGTCGACCTGTTCGCGCCGCCGCCGGCGGTGGATGCGCCGCCGGTGAGCGCCGTAGAATCCGCGCTGACCGTGCTCGACCCCGACACGATGAGCCCGCGCGAAGCGCTCGAAGCGCTCTACACACTGAAAAAACTCCATGCACGTGAGCAGGGCTAGGCCCGGTTCGTGCGAGACGACCTCATGACCTACTGCGTCGGCATCAAACTCAACGCCGGACTGGTGTTCCTCTCCGACTCGCGCACCAACGCGGGCGTCGACCACATCAGCACCTTCCGCAAGATGATCGTCTACGAGCAGCCGGGCGACCGCTTCATGGTGCTGCTGTCGGCCGGCAACCTGAGCATCTCGCAGTCGGTGCGCGAGATCCTGCAGATCGAGGAGCTGCGCGAAAACAGGGAGGACGGCGAAGACAGCCCGCCGATCACGATCTGGAACGCCAAGAGCATGTTCGATGCCGTGCGCGTGCTCGGCTCGGCAGTGCGCCACGTGTACGACCGCGACGCCGAGGCGCTCAAGCACGCCGGGCTGGACTTCAACGTCTCCTTCATCTTCGGCGGCCAAGTGAAGGGCGAGGGCATGCGCCTGTTCCTGGTCTACGCGGCCGGCAACTTCATCGAGGCGACCAACGAGACGCCCTACTTCCAGGTCGGCGAATCCAAGTACGGCAAGCCGGTGCTCGACCGCGTGCTGACGCCCGACACCCCGCTCGACGAAGCCGCCAAGTGCGCGCTGGTGTCGATGGATTCGACGATGAAGTCGAACCTCTCCGTCGGCCTGCCGCTCGACCTCGTGGTCTACGAAGCCAATCGGCTCGAAACCGAGAAGGTGGTCTGCATCGACGCCGAGAACCCCTACTACCGGATGATGCACAACAGCTGGGGCCAGAAGCTGCGCGAGGTGTTCGACAGCATCGAGGACCCGGTCTGGGACGACGCCTACACGGCCCATCCCCTCAAGATGCCTGCGACGCGCCACAGCGCGCTGCGCAAGATCTCGACACCGGAAGAGAAACTCATCTGAACACGCCGGCACGCGAATCCGGCCCGGCGGCCGCCCGCTAGTCGGCCCAGACCACCGCCCCGCTCCACGCCGTCGCCAGCACCACGATGCCGAAGGCGATGCGGTACCAGGCGAACGGAATGAAGTCGTGCGAGCTGATGTACTTCAGCAGCCAGCGCACGCAGAGCCAGGCGCTCACGAACGAAAAGACCAGCCCGACGGCGAACAGCGGAATGTCGGCGGACGACATCAGCGCCCGTTCCTTGTAGAGGCTGTAGACGCCTGCGCCGATCAGCGTCGGAATGGCAAGGAAGAAGGAAAAGTCGGTTGCCGCCTTGCGCGACAGGCCCAGGAGCATGCCGCCGATGATGGTGGCGCCGCTGCGGCTGGTGCCCGGGATCATCGCGAAGCACTGCACCAGCCCGACCTTGAGGGCGTCCCACGGCGTCATGTCGTCGACGTTCTCGATATGCACCGAACCCGGCGGCCGTTTCTCGGCCCACAGGATGATGAAGCCGCCGATGATGAAGGTGCTGGCCACGACCACCGGCGTGAACAGGTGCGCCTTGATCAGCTTGCCGAACACGAGCCCCAGCACCACGGCGGGCAGGAAGCCGATCAGTACGTTGAGCGCGAAGCGCCGCGCTCTCGGCTGGCGCGGCAGCGCGACGACGGTCGAATGGATCTTCTGCCAATAGACCAGGATGACGGCGAAGATGGCGCCGGTCTGGATCGCGATCTCGAAAACCTTGAACTTGTCGCCGTTCAATCCCAGCAGCGAGCCCGCGAGGATCAGATGGCCAGTCGACGAGATCGGCAGGAACTCGGTCAAGCCTTCGACGATGCCCATGATGGCGGCCTTGACCAGCAAAACGATATCCACGCGCGCTCCTTGTAAGAGCGCCGATTATCGCGAGGGCGGAAGTCAGCTTCGGTTCAGGCGGGTGCGGCTCACCACTTGATCCGCAGGCCCAGCGATCCCTGCACCGAGGACTTGACGCGGGTCTGTCCGCCCGAGGCCCACTGTTTGCCGAGCTGGCCATAGAGGCTGCTGCACTCGCCGAGCGCCAGCGTGAAGCCGCCGGCGAGCGCCGTGGCGATGCCGCCGGTGCTGCTCGCGATGCCCGTCGTCGCCGCCGGCGTTGCAAAGCGCACCACGTCGCTGCCGCCCGAGGCGCGGTACAGGTCGAAGCGCCTGTAGGGCTGCAGTTGGCCGGCGCCGGTGGCCACTTCGCCTTTCACGCGCACGCCCGCACGCACGAACCAGCCCTTGTCGCTGCCTTGCTGCACGTGCGCGCCCGCGATGGTTGCGTCGTCGAGCTTGAGACGCTGATGCGCGAGCTGCAGCTGCGGCTCGATCTGCCAGCCCTCGGCCAGCGCGAACGATTGGCCCACTTCCAGCGACGCCAGCATGCTGCTGCCCTTGCCGGTGCCGGCCGGCCTGCAGCACGGCGTCTGCGTAAAAGCCGCCTTCGCCGCCCCAGGTGGCGTAGCCGCCGAGGAAGCGGCTGCGCAGGTCGTTGCTGCCGACTTGCTTGTCGGCGATGCCGCCGGCGAAGCCGCTGACATGCATGTCGCCGTCGAGCTGGCCGACGTAGAGGCCGGCGCGCCAGTTCGAGTCTGCCCACAGGTCGGCGCCGGCCTGGAAGCCGCTCTGGCGGCCACCGCTGTGAGGACTGACGGTGCCGCTCTGGCGGATGTTCGCGTCGGCGCTGATCGCGCGGCCCCAGGCGCGCCGCTCGCCGCCCGGACCATCGCCGGTGCGCTGGTGCAGGTTGCCGAGCATGGCCAGGCTTCCCTGGCGCAGCTGCTGCGGCAGCGCAGCGAAGAGCGGGACCTCGGCGCGGTAGGTGGGCAGTTCCACGAACTGCAAGGCGGCAGTCGCGGCAGCGGCTGCAGGCGCAGCGGGCGCAGTGGGTGAAGTGGGTGAAGTGGGTGAAGTGGGTGAAGTGGGTGAAGTGGGATCAGGGGGATCAGCGGGCGTAACGGGCGAGCCCGGAGCGGCCGGTGGCGGGACGATCACGGTGGTGGTGGAGCGCAGGAACCAGTTCTCGCCCGCGCCGGCGGCATCGGCCGCGTGCAGCCGGTATTCGTAGGCGCCGGCGTCCACGTGGCCGCCGGCGAGCGAGAACGCGTCCCTGGTGGTCTGCGCGGTGGTGGTGGCGCCGTTGAGGGCACTGACGACTTCGATGCCGTTGCCCGAGGTGGAGGCACCCAGCCCGCAGAGGTTGACGACTTGCACGGCGGTGCGCCCGCTGGCGATCGCGCTCGGGCCGTTGAGCACGAGCCGGTCGCTTGCGCTGGCGCTGCCGCCCAGGGCGGTGCCTAGCCTCAGCACGCCGTTGTTGCCGGCGTAGGGGCCGGTGACGGTGAGCGTGGTGCCCGGTGCATTGCCGACGAGCGAGACGGCGCCGCTGTTGGCGAGCGACGCCACGCTCTGGCTGTGGCCGGCCAGGTCGAGCGAATGCGCCTGGGGCCACGGTGTGGACGGAGGCGGCGCTGAAGGTGTGGGCGGCGCCGGCGCGCAGGGTGCCTTCGGCGACGGTGGTGCCCCCGCCGTAGGTGTTGGTACCCGACAAGCCGAGCGCACCGGCGCCGGTCTTGGTGAAGCTGCCGGCGCCCGTGATGTGGCCGGCGATATCCATTTGGTTGCCTCCGGTGTTCACTGTTGCCGCGCCGCCCAGGATGAGGCCATGGTCCAGCCGCACGCCGCTGGCTCGTACATGGATCGTCGCTGTGGTGGACGGGTTGGCGATCTCGACCGCACCGACGATCGCTGAACCGGATTGCAAGTTCAGCGTGTTGCCGCCACCGGTGAACCGGATCGCGCTGGCGCGCGTGGCACCGTCTCCCGACAAGCCGCCGGTGATCGTTCCGTTGTTGGTGATGGTCGCCCCGGCGGCCTCGATGCCTGCGCCGCCGGCGCCGGAGGGCGCTGCGCGTCGAGGAGGGGGATTCACGGCGGTGACCACCGGCCCCCCAAGCCCGCCCCTGCCGCCCGCACCCCCGGTGATGTTGCCCGTGTTCTCGATCGTTGCATCAGACGCCGCCGACACGCCGATTCCGCCCCGCCCACCGTTGCCGCCACTTGTACCGTGCGCTCCGTCACGCCCGCCGTACCCGTCGCCGCCGGCACCGCCGTTTCCTCCCTCTCCACCCATGATGGTCCCGGCGTTGGAAACGGCCGTTTGCGACGCCATCGACAAGCCGGCTCCGCCCGCTCCACCTCTGCCGCCGCGGCCGCCCAGGTAATTCGCCGAACAGATCAAGGAAGTCGACGTCGCCACCCGCTCCGCCAGCGCCGAAAGCGGAAGACGCGGCAGACGACAAGGCCGCCCAGAGAACGCATCGCACGACAGTGCTGCCCCTCGTTGCCCCGCACCCCGCCCTGGCGCACTCAGGCACGACCTGGCGAACGCCGAGCGCACGATCGAAGACGAGACGGTAGATGTGATTCATCGAACAAGACCTTGGTGAGCGACCCGGTCCTGTTCGCAGATGGACAGTCGCGACCCGCATCGCACGCGGTGTCGGCGGCCCGCTGATGCGGGCGATCGGAGGCAACTGCGCTTGCCGCAAATCCTAAAAACGCGGCCAGGTTCGCGTCAGATTTCGCGACGAAAAGCGAGAATTCACTCAGGCCAGATGTGACGCAGCGCGCGAACCGCGCTGTCGACGGTAGTCAGCACCGGCAGCCCCGACGCGCTTTCGCAGGCCGTGCGCGCACGCGCCATGCTGAACTGCGCCAGCGCGATGCGGGTGCAGCCCTTGTCGCGCAGCGCGCCGGCCTGCTGCGCGATGAGCGCGTCGTGCCGCGCTGCATCGCCTGCGTTGAGCGCATCGAGCGCGCCCTCGGCCAGCGCGAGCTCGAGTTCCACGCCGGCCGGAAACTCCGGCGGCATGGAGTCGAGCGTCGGCTGGAAGGTCGCGATAAGCCCCAGCTTCCCTGAGCCCGCCGCAGCTTCCGCAACCATCGCCTCGTTGGGCTTCAGCACAGGCATTCCCGCATGCCGCCGTGCGACCGCCTCGATGCACGGGCCGAAGGCCGAGCAGGTGAAGAGGATGCCCTTCGCACCCGTGTCGACCGCGTACTGCGCCAAGCGCTGGAAGCGTTCATGCATCGCCTCGTCCAGGCCGCGGCCGCCGCGAGCCAGGTCGGCCGAGAGGCTGTCGTCGAGCAGGTTCATCAATTGCGCTTCAGGGCAATCGCGCGCGAAGGCGGCGTTGATGGGCGCCACCGAGTGGCTCAATGCATGGATCAGGGCGATGCGCGTCATGAACGAGGTTTCAGATGCCCTTCGACGACGGATTGGCGAAGGCCTCCTTCGTCTCGGCATTCATCGGATAGTTGATGTTGATGTTCTTGGGCGGGATCGGCGACAAGAACCACTTGGCATAGAGCTTCTCCATCTCGCCCGACTTCATCATGCCACCCACCACGCGGTCGACCAGCGCCTTGAACTCCGGGTCGTCCTTGCGGAACATCAGCGACTGGTTCTCGGTGCGCAGGCTCTCGCCGGTGATGACGAAGTCCTTGGGATTGCGCGCGTTCGCGATCTGGCCGGCGAGCAGGATGTCGTCGAGCACGAAGGCCTGGGCGCGGCCGCTCTCCACCAGCAGGAAGGAGTCGGTATGGTCCTTGCCGGCCAGGTTGGTCACTTCGAGGTTCTTGCCCTTGTCGGCTTCGCGCAGCAGGCGGAACGACGTCGTGCCGGTGGTGGTGACCACCGTCTTGCCCTGCAGGTCGGCGATGCTCCTGATGCCCGAATCGGCCTTCACCAGCATGCGCACGTTGTAGCGGAAGATGTCGGGCGAAAAAGCCACCTGCTTCTGGCGCTCGACCAGGTTGGTGGTGCTGCCGCACTCGATGTCGACCGTGCCGTTGGCGACCAGCGGCATGCGGTTGGCCGAGGTCACGGCCTGGTAGCGGATCTCGATGGCCGGCATCTTGAGCTCGGTCTTCATCGCCTCGACGATGCGGTTGCAGATCTCGATGCTGTAGCCCACCGGCTTGAGGTTGCCGTCGAGGTACGAGAAGCCGAAGGACGATTCGCGGTAGCCGAAGGTGATGGTGCCGCTCGCCTTGACCTTGGCGAGCGTGCCGCCGTCCTGCGCGTGCACGGCGGCCAGAGGCATCAGGGTGAAGACGGCCACGAGCGCGGCGCCCAGGGTCGACAGGCGTGGGAAGGTCATGGAAAAGCTCCTCGGAATGGTGGAAGAAATCAGAGGCCGCGCACGACGGCGTCGATGGACGCCGCGAGCCGCGTCGCGATCTCGCGCAGGTCCTGCCGAGTCGCGATGAAAGGCGGTGCCAAGAGCACGTGGTCGCCGAGCCTGCCGTCGACCGTGCCGCCGAAGGGATAGCACAGCAGCCCCTGCGCCATGGCTTCCTTCTTGATGCGCACGTGCAGGTTCAGCGCCGGCGCGAAAGGCGCCTTGCCCGCGCGCTCGGCCACCAGCTCCACGCCCCAGAAGAAGCCGCGGCCGCGGATGTCGCCCACGTTCGGATGGGCGCCCAGCATCTCGCGCAGCATGGCGCCGAAGGCCTCGCCGTCCGCGCGCACCTTGGCGAGAAGCCCGTCGCGATGGATCACCTCCTGCACCGCCAGCGCCGCGGCGCAGGCCACCGGATGCCCGAGGTAGGTGTGGCCATGCTGGAAGAAGCCGCTGCCCTGCGACATCGCCTCGACGATCTTGCGCTGCGCCAGCACCGCGCCGACCGGCTGGTAGCCGCCGCCCAGGCCCTTGGCGATGGTGACCAGATCAGGCACCACGCCTTCCTGCTCGCTGGCATAGAGCGTGCCCGTGCGGCCCATGCCGCACATCACTTCGTCGAGGATCAGCAGCACGCCGTAGCGGTCGCAGACCTCGCGCACCGCCTTGAAGTAGCCGGGCACCGGCGTCAGCACGCCGGCGGTCGCGCCGCCCACCGTTTCGGCGACGAAGGCGATCACGCTGTCGGGCCCCTGCCCGAGGATCGCCGCTTCGAGTTCATGAGCCAGGCGCCGCCCGTAGTGCTCGGGCGTTTCGTCGGCGCGCTGCTCGCGGTAGGGATAGCAGGGCGAAACATGGGTCGCCGGCACCAGGATCGGCGCGAAGGGCGCGCGCCGCCATGCGTTGCCGCCGACCGCGAGCGCGCCCAGCGTGTTGCCGTGGTAGCTCTGGCGGCGCGCGATGAAGTGCGTGCGCTGCGGCTGGCCGATCTCGACGAAGTACTGGCGCGCCATCTTGAGCGCCGACTCCACAGCCTCCGAGCCGCCGCTCACCAGGTAGACATGGCTCATGCCTTCCGGCGCGGTGCGGATCAGCTCGTCGGCGAGTTGCTCGGCGACCTCGCTGGTGAAGAAGCTGGTGTGGGCGTAGGCGAGCTTGTCGATCTGCGCATGCATCGCGGCGATCACGTCCGGGTGGCCGTGGCCCAGCGAGGACACCGCCGCCCCGCCCGAGGCGTCGAGGTACGCGCGGCCCGCGGCGTCGCGGATCGTCATGCCCTGGGCGGCGACGGCGAGCTGGGGCGTATGGCGGAGGTGGCGGTGGAAGACGTGCGTCATCGCGGTTCAGGCATGGAACTAATGTATTGAGCTAATTATTGTTTGGAACATTTGTTCCGTCAAGAAGTCCATGAAACGCCACTGTTCCATCCGGTACATTCGTTCCATCGACGAAGGAAAGCCCCATGGGTGTCAAGGACGATCTCCGCCAGCGCTACGAGAGCCTGAGCCCTGCCCTGCAGCAGGTCGCGAAGCACGTGCTGGACCATCCGAACGACGTGGTGACGAGCTCGATGCGCAGCGTCGGCACGCGCGCCGGCAGCACGCCGGCCACGCTGGTGCGCTTTGCGCAGCACCTGGGCTACGCGGGTTGGCCGCAGTTCAAGGACGCGGTGGCCGCCGAGATGGGCCTGGGCTCCTCGGACGCCTACGGCGCGCGCGCCAAGACCCTGATCGGCCGCGCCAAGGACCAGGGCCTGGCCGGCGAGATGTTCGAAGTCCAGCGGCGCAACCTCGAGAACACGCATCGCCAGAGCGAGGCGGCGCTGCAGAAGGCCTGCGCCGTGCTGGAGAAGGCCGGCGCCGTGCATGCTGCGGGCTTTCGCGCCTGCTTTCCGATCGCCTTCTCCTTCGTCTACGTCTACCGGATGTTCCGCTCGAGCGTGCACCTGGTCGACGGCCAGGGCGGCTCGCTCGAGATGCAGCAGCGCGCCTTCGCCAAGGGCGACGCGCTGGTGGTGGCCAGCTTCGTCCCCTACTCGCGCGAGGCGCTGCAGGTCGCGCAGGCCGCGAAGGCGGCGGGCTGCCGCATCGTGGCCGTCACGGACAGCATCGCCTCGCCGTTGTCGCTGCTGGCGGACGAGACCTTGCTGTTCGCGATCGACAGCCCGTCCTTCTTTCCTTCGGTCGCGGCGGGCGTCGCGGTCACCGAGGCGCTGGTGGAAATGCTGGCCAGCCGCGCCGGCAAGCCGGTGATCCGGCGCATCGACGAGGCCGAGTCGCAGCTCTTCGAATCAGGCGCCTACCTGCAGGCGCCGCGGCCTCGCGGGGCGTGACTCAGGATGCGGGCGGTGCGCTCCACCCCGCCTGCCACCCGCCCCCCAGCGCCTGGATCAACGCCACCGCCGCGCTCTGCCGATTGACCTGCAGCTGCAGCAGCGTGCGCCGCGCGTTGAGTGCCGAGACCTGCGCCGTCACCACGTCGGTGTAGCTCACCTGGCCCTGACGGTAGCGGTTGAGGAACTGCTGCTCGGTGAGGTCCGCCGCGGCCGAGGCCTCGCGGCGCAGGCCCTCCTGCTGCGCGAGGCTGGCGCCCGCGGTGAGCTGGTCTTCGACATTCTGGAATGCAGTGAGCACGGTCTGGCGGTAGCTCGCGACGGCGGCCTCGTGCGAGGCCTTGGCCACATCGACGCGCGCGCCGATGGCGCCGGCATCGAACACCGTCTGCGCGACCGACAGGCCCAGCGACCAGAGCATGTTCGAGGCATTGAACAGGTCGCCGACCCGGCTCGCGCTGCTGCTGAGCGCGGCATTCAGCGTCAGGCTCGGAAAGTAGGCCGAACGGGCGATGCCGATCTGCGCGTTGGCGGCCGCCACCGCGCGTTCGGCCGCCGCGATGTCGGGCCGGCGCTGCAGCAGGGTCGAGGGCACACCGGCGGGGATGCCGGGCACGACGGGCGTCCAGTCGGCCGGGCGCAGAACGAACTCGGCCGGCGCGGCGCCGACCAGCACCGCGATCGCATGCTCCAGTGTGTCGCGGGTGCGCTGCAGCGCGACGCGCTCGGCCTGGGTGTTGACGTAGAGCGTCTGCGCCTGCAGCACGTCGGTCTGGGCCGCGATGCCGGCGTTGTAGCGGTTGCGAGCGATCTCCAGGCTGCGTTCGTAGCCTTGGAGCGTCACGGCCAGCAGTTGCAGCTCGGCATCGGCTTCGCGCAGCGCGAAGTAGTTGGTCGCGAGCTCACCCACGGCCGAGAGGCGCGCCGAGGCCAGGTCGGCCTCGCTGGCCTGGGCGCTGGCCTGCGCACCGCCGACCGCCTGGCGCAGCCGGCCCCAGACGTCAGGCGCCCAGTCGGCCTGCAGCGAGGCGCTGGCCGTGTTGGAAGGCGAGGTGTTGCGCGCGCCGGAGCGGCGGGCGCCGCCGTCCGCCGTCACGTTGGGGAACAGCGCCGCGCGCTGCTCGCGTACCAGCGCCTGGGCCTGCGCGTAATTGGCCACGGCGACGGCGATGTTCTGGTTCGACACCTGCACGCGCGCCGCGAGCTCGTCGAGCGCCGGGTCGCCGAACAGCTTCCACCACTCGCCGCGGTCCAGCGCATCCGCTGGGGCGGCGGGCAGCCAGCCTTCGGCGGCGGCCGCCTCCTTCCACGTGTCGGGCAAGGCGGTGGAGGGCTGCTCGTAGCGCGGGCCGACGGCGCAGCCCGCGAGCAGGGCCGCAAGCGCCAGGGCCAGGTGGGTTCTTCTGTTCGTCGTCATCAGGTCTTCATGCCGAGCTTGCGGCACGGCTCAGGTATTTCTCGTTGGCCGGGCGGCGGCGCAGCTTGTCGAGCAGCACGTAGACGACCGGCGTGGTCAACAGCGTCAGCAGCTGGCTCGCGATCAGGCCGCCGATGATCGCGACACCCAGCGGCTGGCGCAGCTCCGCGCCCTGGCCGAATCCGATCGCGAGCGGCAGCGCGCCGAGCGCGGCCGCCAGCGTGGTCATCAGGATCGGGCGGAAGCGCAGCAGGCAGGCCTCGCGCACCGCCTCCACCGCGCTCAGGCCGCGCGCGCGCTCGGCCTCGAGCGCGAAGTCGATGATCAGGATGGCGTTCTTCTTCACGATGCCGATCAGGAGGAAGACGCCGATCAGCGCAATGATCGAGAACTCCATGCGGAACAGCAGCAGCGCCAGCACCGCGCCGACGCCGGCTGAAGGCAGCGTGGTCAGCACCGTGATGGGGTGCACCAGGCTCTCGTAGAGCACGCCGAGCACGATGTAGATCACGATCAGCGCCGCGAGGATCAGGAACAGCTGCTGCGCCTGCGACTGCTGCGCCGCCAGGGCCGTGCCCTGGAAGCTGCCGCGCACGTTGACCGGCATCGCGATGTCGGCCTCGGCCTGGGCGACGATGCGCTTGGCCTGCGCCAGGCTCACGCCTTCGGCCAGGCTGAACGAGACGGTGCTCGCGAGCTCGGTGTCCTGGTGGTCGATCGATGTCGGCACGGCCCGCTCGCTCAGCTTGGCGAAGGCGGAGAGCGGGACCATCGGCGTGGTACTGGTCGCGATCTGCTGGCCGGCCGACGAGGTGCGCGACGCCGGGTTGGCCGAGGTGGCGGTCGAGGTGCCGGTCGTCGCGTCGGTGTTGGCCTGCAGCGAGCTGGTGCTGGTCGCGCCGCTCGCGGTGGTGGTGGTGCTCAGCGTCGAGGGCACGTACAGGTCTTTGAGCGCGATCGGCGCGCGCTGGAAGCGCGGCGCCCATTCCATGATCACCGAGTACTGGTTGAGCTCGTCGTAGATGGTGGCCACCGAGCGCTGGCCGTAGGCGTTGTAGAGCGAGCTGTCGACCGCGCTCGAGGTCACGCCGAGCCGGGCCGCGGCATCGCGGTCGACCTCGACGTAGGTCTCGACGCCGTTGTCGGCATCGTCGCTGTCGATGTCGGTCAGCGCGGTTTCCTGGCGCAGGCGCTCGGCCAGCTTGGTCGACCAGGTACGCAGGTCGCCCAGGTTGTCGCTCTTGAGCGTGTACTGGTAGCTCGAGTTGCTGGAACGCCCGCCCATGCGCAGGTCCTGCACCGGGTTCAGGAACACGCGCAGGCCGGTGAGCTGGTTGAGTTGCGGGCGCAGGCGGTCGATCACCGCGGCCGTCTTTTCGGTGCGCTCGGACACCGGCTTGAGGTTGACGAACATGAAGCCGCCGCCCGCACGGCCGCCGCCCGAGAAGCCCACCACCGTGTCGACCGCCGGGTCCTTGCGGATGATGTCCACGGCCTGGCGCAGCTTCTCGGCGACCGCCGCCGACGAGATGCTCTGGTCGGCCCTGAGACCCGCATTGAGCTGCCCGTTGTCCTGCTGCGGGAAATAGCCCTTGGGGATGGCGTTGAACAGGTAGACGTTGAGCGCGATCACTGCCAGCAGCACCACCATCACGACACCTTTGCTGGCGAGCGCCCAGTCGAGGCTGTGGGCGTAGGTGCGCAGGGTCCACTGCCAGGCACCCTCGGCGCGGCTGCCGAGCCAGGCACGCACGCGGCCGGGTTTCTTGCCCGGCTTCTCTTCCGCCTCGCTGCGCAGCAGCATGGCACACATCATCGGCGTGGTGGTCAGCGAGATCACGAGCGAGATCAGCACCGCCGCCGACAGCGTGACCGCGAACTCGCGGAACAATCGGCCGACCTGGTCCCCCATGAAGAGCAGCGGAATGAACACCGCCACCAGCGAGAGGCTGATCGACAGCACCGTGAAGCCCACCTCGCGCGCGCCGCGCAGCGCCGCCTCCATGCGGTTCATGCCGGCCTCGACGTGGCGCGCGGTGTTCTCCAGCACCACGATGGCGTCGTCCACCACGAAGCCGGTGGCCACCGTGAGCGCCATCAGGCTCAGGTTGTTGAGGCTGTAGCCCAAGAGGTGCATCACGCCGAAAGTGCCCAGCAGCGAGACCACGGTGGCCACCGCCGGGATGATGGTGGCGCGCGCCTTGCGCAGGAACAGGCCTACCACCAGTACCACCAGCACGATCGAGACCATCAGCGTGAACTCGATCTCGCGCAGCGAGGCGCGGATCGAGTTGGTGCGGTCGGAGGCGACCTGGATTTCGATGTCCTGGGGCAGCTGCGCACGCAGTTCGGGCAGCAGCTTGCGCACGCCGTCCACGGTTTCGATGATGTTGGCGCCGGGCTGCTGCGTCAGCAGCACGACCACGGCGGGTGCACCGTTGAAAAGGCCCAGCGTGCGCGTGTTCTCGACGCTGTCGATCACCCGCGCCACGTCGCCCAGGCGCACCGCGGAGTCGTTGCGCCAGGCGATCACCAGGTCGCGGTAGTCGTCGGCGCGTCGCCCCGCCGCGGGCGTGTAGACCTGCAGCCGGCGGTCGCCGCTCTCGATCGCGCCCTTGGGCCGGTTCGCGTTGTTGGCCTGGATCGCGGCACGCACGTCCTCGGTGCTGATGCCCATGCGGTTGAGCGCGAAGGGCTCGAGCTCGACCCGCACCGCCGGCAGCGAACCGCCGCCGATCTCGACCTCGCCCACGCCTTCGACCTGCGACAGGCGCTGGCTGACGATGTTCGATACCGCTTCGTAGATCTGTCCCGGCGTGCGCGTCTTGGAAGTCAGCGCAAGGATCATGACCGGCGCCGCCGTCGGGTTGCGCTTTCGGTAGGTCGGGTTGCTGCGCAAGGTGGCGGGCAGATCGGCGCGCGCCGCGTTGATGGCCGCCTGCACTTCGCGCGCGGCGCTGTCGATGTTGCGCTTCAGGTCGAACTGCAGCGTGATGCGCGTCGAGCCGTTGGAGCTGGTCGAGGTCAGTTCGTTGACGCCGGGGATGATGCCGAGCCGGCGTTCCAGCGGCGTGGCGACGCTCGATGCCATCGTGCTCGGGCTGGCGCCGGCGAGGCTGGCCTGGACCGAGATGGTGGGGAAGTCGACCTGCGGCAGCGGCGAGACCGGCAGCGCGAAGAAGGCGACCATGCCGGCCAGCGCGACGCCGATCGTCAGCAGGACCGTGGCGATCGGGCGCTCGACGAAGGGCCTGGAGAGGTTCATGCCTCCTGGCCCTCCGCCCGGCTCCTTTTCCCTCCGAACCTGCGCCCCATCCGGTCGAAGGCCAGATAGATCACCGGCGTCGTGAACAGCGTCAGCACCTGGCTCACCACCAGGCCGCCGAAGATCGCCAGGCCGAGAGGACGCCGAAGCTCAGCCCCCTCGCCCCAGCCGAACATCAAGGGCAAGGCGGCGAACAGTGCCGCCAGCGTCGTCATCAGGATCGGCCGGAAGCGCAGCAGCGCCGCCTGGTGGATCGCCTCCTGCGGCGACTTGCCCTGATGGCGCTCCGCATCGATCGCGAAGTCGATCATCATGATCGCGTTCTTCTTCACGATGCCGATCAGAAGAATGATGCCGATGATCCCGATCACGCCGAGGTCGTTGCCCGTCACCATCAGCGCCAGCAGCGCGCCGACGCCCGCCGAAGGCAAGGTCGACAGGATCGTCAGCGGATGGATGTAGCTCTCGTAGAGCACGCCCAGCACGATGTACACGCACACCACCGCCGCGAGGATCAGCCACAGCTGGTTGGTCAGCGACTTCTCGTAGGCCCCGGCCGCGCCGAGGAAGGTCATGCCCACGCTCGCGGGCAGCGCGATGTCCTTGGCCGCGGCGCGGATCGCCGCCACCGACTTGCCGAGCGACACGCCGGAGGCGGTGTCGAAGCCCACGGTCGCGGCCGGGTACTGCGCCACGCGCGTGACCTGCAACGGCGCCAGCTGCTCGCGCACCGTCGCCAGCGAGGACAGCGGCGTCGGCGTGCCTGCGCCGGTGCGCAGCTGCAGGTTGCCCAGGCCCTGCGGCGAGGACAGCGCCTCGCGCTGGGCCTCGAGGATCACGCGGTACTGGTTGGTCTCGGTGAAGATGGTCGAGACGATGCGCTGGCCGAAGGCGCTGTAGAGCGCATCGTCGACCGAGCTGGCCGTGACCGACAGCCGCGAGGCGGTGTTGCGGTCAATGTCCACATAGGCGGCCATCCCCTGCGCGCCCGCATCGGTGGTCGGGTTGCGCACCTCGGGCACGGTGCGCAGGCGCTCCACCAGCTTCCTCGCCCATTCGTTCACGGTCGCGGTGTCCACGCCTTCGAGCGAGACGCGGAACTCGGTGGGTCCGGTCTCGGCATCGATGGTCAGGTCCTGCGTCGGCTGCAGGTAGAGCGTCACGCCCGCCACCGCGCGCACGCGCTCGCGCAGGCGCTGCATGGTCTCTTCCTGGTTGCCGCGGTCGGCGCGCAGGTTCACCAGCATGCGGCCCGTGTTGAGCGCCGTGTTGTTGGCCGCGTCCACGCCCACCACCGAGCTGATGCTGCGCACCTCGGGGTCGGCCAGGATCGCGTTGGCCGCGGCCTGCTGCAGCTCGGCCATGCGCACGAACGAAACGTCCTGCGCCGCCTCGATGCGCGCCTGCAGCTGCCCCGTGTCCTGGGTCGGGAACAGGCCCTTGGGAATGGCGATGTAGAGCAGCACCGTGAGCACCAGCGTGAGCAGCGCCACCACCAGCGTCAGCGGCTGGTGGCGCAGCACCCACTGGAGCCAGCCGTCGTAGCGCGCGATCACGCGATCGATGAACTGCTGCACCCGCGCGCCGAAGCGCCCGCCCTCCTCGGCCTGCGGCTTGAGCCAGCGCGCCGACATCATCGGCACCAGCGTCAACGAAACCACGGCCGAAATGAGGATGGTGATGGCCAGCGTGACGGCGAACTCGCGGAACAGCCGGCCCACCACGTCGCCCATGAAGAGCAGCGGGATCAGCACCGCCACCAGTGACACCGTCAGCGAAATGATGGTGAAGCCGATCTGCGTCGCGCCCTTGAGCGCCGCCTTGAAGGGCGGGTCGCCCTCTTCGAGATAGCGCGCGATGTTCTCGATCATGACGATCGCGTCGTCGACCACGAAGCCGGTCGCGATGGTGAGCGCCATCAGGCTCAGGTTGTTGAGGCTGTAGCCCAGCAAGTACATGAGCCCCAGCGTGCCGATGAGCGAGATCGGCACCGCGATGCTCGCGATCACGGTGGCGCGCAGGCTGTGCAGGAAGAAAAAGATCACCAGCACCACCAGCACCACGGCCAGCGCGAGTTCGAGCTGCACGTGGTGCACCGAGGCGCGGATGCCGGTGGTGCGGTCGCTCAGCACCTCGACCTTGAGCGAGCCGGGCAGCGAGGCCTCGAGATCGGGCAAGAGCTTCTTGATCGCGTCGACCGTGCCGATCACGTTGGCACCCGGCTGGCGCTGGACATTGAGAATGATGGCACGGTACAGCGATGGTGCTGCCTCGCTGTCGGCCTTCGCGTCTTCGCTGCGCTGCGCGGCCCAGGCGCCGAGCTGCGTGTTCTCGGCGCCGTCGATCACGCGCGCGACGTCGGTCATGCGCACCGGCGCGCCGTTCTTCCAGGCGACGATCAGGCTCTTGTAGTCGGCCGCCGTCACCAGCTGGTCGTTGGCATTGATGGTGTAGGCGCGCTTCGGTCCGTCGAAGCTGCCCTTGGCACTGTTGGCATTGGCCGCCGCGATCGCGGTGCGCAGCGTGTCCAGGCCGATGCCGACCGAAGCCAGCGCATTGGTGTCGGCCTGGATGCGCACCGCAGGCCGCTGCCCGCCCGACAGCGAGACCAATCCGACGCCGCTCACTTGACTGATCTTCTGCGCCAGTCGCGTGTTCACCAGGTTCTGCACCTCGGTCAGCGGCATGGTCTCGGAGCTCACGGCGAGCGTGAGGATCGGGGCATCGGCCGGATTGACTTTGGCATAGACGGGCGGCGCCGGCAGGTCGGCAGGCAGCAGCGAGCCGCCGGCGTTGATCGCGGCCTGCACCTGCTGCTCGGCGACGTCGAGCGTCTGGTCGAGCGCGAACTGCAGCGTGACGATGGACACGCCGGCCGAGCTGGTGGAGCTCATGCGGTCGAGCCCCGCCATCTGGCCGAACTGGCGCTCCAGCGGCGCGGTGACGGTGCGGCTCATCACCTCGGGGCTGGCGCCCGGATAGAGCGTCTGCACCTGGATGGTCGGGTAGTCGACCTGCGGCAGCGCCGCCAGCGGCAGGAAGCGGAAGCCCACCAGCCCGGCGAGCACGATCGCGACCATCAGCAGCGCGGTCGCCACCGGGCGCTCGATGAAAGGACGTGAAGGGCTCATTCAGAGCACCTCGTTCAAGGTGACGCGGGCCGCTGGCGCCTGCCTTCGCCGCGCGGGCCTCTCGGACCCGAAGCAGCGGCGCGCGGGCCGGTCACCGGCTTGTCGCCCTGCAGTTGCACGCGGGCGCCGTCCTTGATGCGGTCGCCGCCCTCGGTCACCACGTTCTCGCCGGCCTCCAGGCCCTCGGTGATCGCCACCACGTCGACCGTGGACTCGCCGCGCTTGACGGCGCGCATCGAGACCGTGCGGTCTTCGTTGATCACGTAGACGTAGTTGCCGTTGGGCCCGGTGCGCACCGCGGTCACCGGCACCACGATGGCGTTCACGGTGCGCAGCGTCATCTGGATGTTGACGAACTGGCTCGGGAACAGCGTGACCGCCGCATTGCCGAAGCGCGCCTTGCCCTTCACGGTGCCGGTGCTGGTGTCGACCACGTTGTCGAGCGTGGAGAAGGTGCCGGTGTCGAGCGTCACGCTGCGCGTACGGTCCAGCGCCTTCACCGTGAGCGGAACGCCCTTGGCGAGCTGGGCCTGGATGTCGGGCAGGCGGTCCTGCGGCACCGCGAACTGCACGTCGATCGGATTCATCTGCGTGATGACGGCGATGCCGGTGCTCGCATTGGCCGTGACCGTGTTGCCGGGGTCGACCGTGCGCAGGCCGATGCGCCCGGCCACCGGCGCGGTGATGCGCGTGTACTCGACATTGAGCTTCGCGGCGGCCTCCGCCGCGCGGTCGGTGATCACGGTGCCTTCGAGCTGCTTGACCAGCGCGGCCTGGGTGTCGACGTCCTGCCGCGCGATCGAGTCCTGGCCGAGCAGCGTGCGGTAGCGCGCCAGCGTCACGCGCGCGGCCTCGAGCTGCGCCTCGTCGCGCACGCGCGTGCCCTGGGCCTGCATCAGCGCCTGCTCGTAAGGACGCGGATCGATGCGCGCCAGCAGCTGGCCCTTGGTGACGGTCTGGCCCTCGGTGTAGAGCACCTCGGTGAGCACGCCGCCGACCTGCGGCTTGAGGGTGATGGTCGCCAGCGGCGTCACCGTGCCCAGCGCCTCGATGGTGACCGGCAGCTCGGCCCGGCGCGCCGCGGCATGGCCGACGGTGGAGCTCGCACCGCCGAAGCCGCCGCGGCCGCCGGCCGGTTCGTTCGAGCGCTTGATCAGGTACCAGGCGCCGCCCCCCAGGGCCAGAACCAGCGCCAGAGCGGCCAGGCTGCCCAGCCAGCGCCGGCGGCGCGATGGCGGCCGGGGCGCGTGTGGACCGGCGGGGATGGCGTCTGGAGGCTCGGGGGTGGGGGAAGACATCGGTCAAAAAGGGCAGTACGGAGGCAGCCCTGAGTGGAGCGCCGAATCGTAGCGCCCCGTTCTTACGAACCGTAAAGCCAAGGTAAAGCCGGCGTTGACCTATGCATCCGGCGACGACGGATTGCAACTCGCGCCGTCCGGATGCGCTTCGTCGCAAGGGCGTGGCGGGCGCCGCGGCCTGCCGGCAAAGTCCGCTCCATCGACAACTTCCGACCCCTCTAGCTGGAGAAACGACATGCTGATGCTGACCCAGATCCTGGCCCACACCCCGCGCTGGGTGTTCGCGCTCTTCGCCTTCCTCGTGTGGCTGGGCGCGAAGCAACTGCTCGCCGGCAGCGTGAGCCTGACCCGCATCGCCCTCATGCCGATCGCCATGACCGGTCTGTCGGTCTACGGCGTTCTTTCCGGCTTCGGCAGTTCGCCGATGGCCCTCATGGCCTGGGCCGGCGCGGCTTCGCTCGCGCTGTGGACCGTGCTGCAGAGGCCGCTCGCCGCCGGCACGCGCTACGACGCCGCGGCGCGCGAATTCCATGTCGCCGGCAGCGCGGTCCCGCTGGCGCTCATGATGGGCATCTTCTTCACCAGGTACGCGGTCGGCGTGCTGCTCGCGATGCATCCCGAGCTCAAGCAGCAGGCGGCATTCGCGCTCGGCATCAGCGCGCTCTATGGCGGCGCGAGCGGCATCTTCGCGGCCCGTGCGCTGCGCCTGTGGACCCTGGCGCTGCGCGCCGACCGCGCGCAGGCCGAACTGCCGGCGGCACGCGCCTAGGATCGGCCAGAATCTTCTTCCCCCTCCAGAAAAGAGGCGACACCATGAACGACGACTCCTCCTCCAACCATGATCCGATGGAGCGGCTCGCCCGCCGCCGCGCCGGCGCCAAGATGGGCTGGTACATCCATGCCACCGTCTATGTACTGGTCAACCTCTTCCTCGTGCTGCTGGCCACCTCGCGCGGGCAGGACTGGGCCATGTACCCGCTGCTCGGCTGGGGCCTGGGTCTCCTGATCCACGGGGCGGTCGTTTTCTTTGTCGCGCCGGGCGGCAATCTCTACGACCGCCTGCTCGAACGCGAACGCAAGTCCCTGCGCAGCGGAGACCGCGGGTGATCGACGCGCCGGCGCGCACCTTCACGCCGGAGAATCTCAAGGACCTGCTGCGGCACGGCCTCACTACCGCCGTGTTCTGCTGCGTGATCGCGGTGGCGCTGGCCATGTCGCGCGGCAGCAGTTGGGCATCGCAGCTCGTCTACTCGCTCTCGATCGGGCTGATCAGCTGGCTGGTGATCGACATCGGCCGCCTGCTGCTGGCCGGGCGCAGCGACCCGCGCTGGCCGATGGGCCTGCCGGGCGTCCTGCTGGTCCTCGGAGGCGCCGCGATCGGCTTTCTCGGCGGCAACGCGATCGGCGACGTCTGGACCGGCAAGCCGATGCTGGAGTTCTGGAGCCTCTCGCCGGACCGGCTGGCCTCGACGCTGGTGATCACGCTGGTCGCGACCATCGCGATCTGCTACTACTACTACAGCCGCGGCAAGGCCAAGTACCTCGAAGGCCAGATCGCGCTCGCCGAACGCGACGCCACCGACGCGCGGCTCAAGCTGATCGAAACGCAGCTCGAGCCGCACATGCTCTTCAACACGCTGGCCAACCTGCGCGCGCTGATCACCACCGATCCGCAGCGCGCCGTGGCCATGCTCGACAGCCTCAACAGCTACCTGCGCGTGACGCTCAGCGGCTCGCGCGCGCTCGCGCATCCGCTGGCGGCCGAGTTCCAGCGCCTGCGCGACTACCTCGAACTGATGTCGGTGCGCATGGGCGCGCGGCTCGCCTACAGGCTCGAGCTGCCCGAGGACCTGCGCGAGCTGCCGGTGCCGCCGCTGCTGCTGCAGCCGCTGGTCGAGAACGCCATCCGGCACGGCCTCGAGGCCCAGGTGCAAGGCGGCGAGATCACGGTCGGCGCGCGGCGCGAAGGCCAGAATCTCCTGGTCGAGGTGCGCGACACCGGCGCGGGCATCGACAAAGCGCGGGCGCCGTCCGAAGATGGCGGCTTCGGCCTCGCGCAGGTGCGCGAGCGGCTCGCCACGGTCTACGGTCCGCAAGGCTCGCTGAGCCTGAGCGCGCTTCCCACCGGCGGCACCTGCGCCACCATCACCCTTCCCTTGCCTACATGAAGCCCACCGCCCTCATCGCCGAAGACGAACCGTTGCTGGCCCAGGCCCTGCACGCCGAACTCGCCGTTGCATGGCCCGAACTGCAGGTGCTCGCCACCGCGGGAGACGGCCAGAGTGCGGTGCGCGAGGCGCTGCGCCTGCTGCCGCAGGTGCTGTTCTTCGACATCCGCATGCCGGGCCAGGACGGCCTGGCCGCCGCCGCCGAACTGGCGGATGCCTGGCCGGCCGACGAGACGCCGATGCCGCAACTGGTGTTCGTGACCGCCTACGACGAGTACGCGGCCCGCGCCTTCGACGCCCAGGCCATCGATTACGTGCTGAAGCCGGTGCAGCCCGAGCGCCTGCAGCGCACCGTTGCGCGCCTGAAGGACGCGTTGGAACTTCGCAATTCCCCCGCGGTGCCGGCTGAAGACGCACTGGCAAGCACCCTCTCGCAGTGGCGCAAGCTGCTGGCGGCGGCCGCCCCGCCGGGCGGCGGCAGCGCCACCACGCCGCTCAAGCTGATTGCCGCCAGCGAGGCCGGCAGCTCCGGCAACACCGTGCGCATGGTGCCGATCGACGAGGTGCAGTATTTCGAGGCGGCCGACAAGTACGTGCGCGTGCTGACCGCCAGCCACGAATACCTGATCCGCACGCCGCTCAAGCAGCTGCTGCCGCAGCTCGACGCCGGCGTCTTCTGGCAGGTGCACCGCGCCATGGTGGTGCGCAGCGACGCCATCGAGTCGGTGCATCGCGACGAGGCCGGCAAGCTGCACCTGGCACTGCGCGGCCGCCAGGAGAAGATCCCGGTCAGCCGCCTTTACGCTCATCTGTTCCGCGCCATGTAAGAACGAGGCGCCCATGAAAAAACCGGCCCTTCGGGGGCCGGTTTTTCATGTGACAGCGGGAAATCGTGTCTGCTTGCTTAGCGCCAGTGGCCGTGACGATGACCATGGCCGTGACCATGGCGGTGGCCGTGACCGCGGTAGTAGTGATGGCGGTAGTAGCCGTGCGGCTGACGGTAGTAAACCGGGGCCGGCGGACCGTAGTACACGGGTGCCGGACGGTAGTAGACCGGCGGCGGCGGCGCATAGTAGACCGGCGGCGGCGCGTAATACACCGGGGGACCGCCCACGCCCACGACCACGCCCGGCGTGTGGATGCCGACCGACCAGTTCACGTTGCCGGCGCTGGCCGAAGTTGCGGTGAACAACGCGCCCGCTGCGACCGCTCCGGCGGCAGCCCATTTGAAGAAAGCGGAACGAGTGAGGCTCATTTTGTGGACTCCTTGTGGGGAGGGCGCAAACCGCCCATGCCCGTATTGAACGCGCCAACTGTCAACGCCGTTCACATTCCCGGGTGAAGAAAGTTGCAAAAGGTAACGCCGCGAGGGGCCCACCTAGAATGAACGGATGACTTCCCCTGCCGACCACGACACCGCCAAACCGAGCAATTTCCTGCGCCACGTCATCGAAAACGACCTCGAACAGGGCCACTATGCCGGCCGCCAGTGGGGCGGCTCCCCCGGCGATGCGGCGCACCATGCCCAGGGCATGCAGGACCCGGCGCGGGTGCGCCTGCGCTTCCCGCCCGAGCCCAACGGCTATCTGCACATCGGCCACGCCAAGAGCATCTGGCTCAACTTCGAGCTGGCCAGGGAATACGGCGGCGTGTGCCACCTGCGCTTCGACGACACCAATCCCGAGAAGGAAGAGCAGGAGTACGTCGACGCCATCCGCGACGCCGTGAAGTGGCTTGGATACGACACCGTGCTGGCCGACGATCCGGCCCGGCTCGGCGCGCCCAACGAGCACGTCTACTTCGCGAGCAACTACTTCGACTTCATGTACCGCGCCGCCGAGTACCTGATCGGTGCCGGCCTGGCCTACGTCGACGAGCAGAGCGCCGAGGAAATCCGCGCCACCCGCGGCGACTTCAACACCCCGGGCACCGACAGCCTCTTCCGCGGCCGCAGCGTGCAGGAGAACCTCGATCGCTTCCGCGCCATGCGCGACGGCCAGCTCGCCGACGGCGCCGCCGTGCTGCGCGCGAAGATCGACATGGGAAGCCCCAACATCAACATGCGCGACCCGGCGCTCTACCGCATCCGCCGCGCCACGCACCACAACACCGGCGACACGTGGTGCATCTACCCGATGTACACCTTCGCGCATCCGATCGAGGACGCGCTGGAGCAGATCACCCACAGCATCTGCACGCTGGAATTCGAAGACCAGCGCCCCTTCTACGACTGGCTGCTCGATCGCCTGGCCGAGGGCGGCCTGATCGCCACGCCGCATCCGCGCCAGTACGAGTTCGCGCGGCTCAACGTGACCCACGTGATCACCAGCAAGCGCAAGCTGCGCCAGCTGGTCGAGGATGGCCATGTCGACGGCTGGGACGACCCCCGCATGCCGACCCTGGCCGGCCTGCGCCGCCGCGGCTACACGCCGGAGGCGCTGAAGCTTTTCTGCGAACGCTCGGGCGTCACCAAGTCCGGCGGCTGGATCGATTACGCGAGCCTCGAAGCCGCGCTGCGCGACACCCTGGACCCGGTCGCCCCGCGCGCCATGGCCGTGCTCGACCCGGTCAAGCTGGTCATCACCAACTGGGACGAGCTGATGGGCGCCGGCTTCTTGGACGAATGCACGGCGCCCGTGCATCCGCACCACCCCGAGATGGGCAAGCGCAGCTTCAAGCTGGGCCGCGAGGTCTGGATCGAGCGCACCGACTACGAGGACGTGCAGCCCAAGGGCTTCTTCCGCCTGTTCCCGGGCAACAAGGTGCGCCTGAAGTACGGCCACGTCATCGAATGCACCGGCGGCACGCGGGACGCGGATGGCAAGCTGGTCGAAGTGCAGGCCAGGCTGGTGCCAGACACCAAGAGCGGCACGCCCGGTGCGGACGCGATCAAGGTCAAGGGCAACATCACCTGGGTGGCGGCGGCGGATGCAGTGCCGGCGGAGGTGCGGCTGTACGAGCGGCTTTTTGCGGCGCCCCAGCCCGGCGGTGGCGGACTGGAGGAAGACCTTAACGCCACGAGCCTGACCACGACCAGCGCCTATGTCGAACCCGCGCTGGCCACGGCCGCCGGCGGGGCTGCCTTCCAGTTCGAGCGGCATGGCTACTTCGTGCCGGACACGCGGCAGAGCAACGGGCTGGTGTTCAATCGCGCGGCCGGCATGAAGGACAGCTGGGGCAAGTAACCCAGCCCGGCTTTTTACAACGGCCGGGTCAGGTATACCGCCTCCCGCCCCACGATCGGCACCCGCGCCGGCATCAGCACGGTGCAATCCTCGCAGGGCGCCCGAATTTCCTCCGCCCCATCGGTCGCAATGAGCTCGCCCTTCGCGAACACCTCGAAGCCGAGCAGCGGCCGCACGAAGCGGAATTCCTCGGTCTTGACCATGCGCGTTTCCAGCAGCTCGAAGCGCTGCTGCGGGCCGGGCGCCGGCGCGGCCTGATCGTGTTCGACCAGGCCGAAATGGGCCAGGAAATCCAGGCTCACGGCCGTGGCCAGGTCGGCCGTGGCCTGCAGGAAATGCTGCCCGCACTCGACCACCATGGCGGCGCCGGCCGGGCTCTGCTCGTCACCGTGGCGACCATGCTGGATCAGCGGCGTGCCCGAGCCCAGGCCCTTGGGCATGAGCAGGTGGATCGGGGGGCGCCCGATCGCCAGCGCCACCGCGGTGTTGCGCGCGAAGGCCGGGTAGACCCAGAAAGGCGCCACCGGCTGGCTGGTCGAGTGGATGTCGAGGATGTGATCGGCCGCGGCCACCACCGGCCGCAGCTCGCGGGCGCGGCGCAGCTCGGGGCTGTCCTCGGGGCCGTCCAGCCACTCGTCGGACCAGATGCGGTTCAGGTTGTGCACGAGCTGGCGGTTCTCGAAAGGCTGCTCCGGGTCGAAGGCGTTGTAGGCCTCCACGTGGGCGAAGCTCACAGTGAGCGTGCCGATCTTGGGGCGCACGCCGCTGTCGAGCAGATGGGTGGCGGCCACCATGCCGCAGATTTCGTTGCCGTGGGTCAGCGAATTGATCAGCACATGCGGCCCGGCCCGGCCCGATTCGAAGCGGTGGACATAGTCGACGCCGGTGTTGCCCTGGCGGTAGGCGGAAAGGTCGGGCTGGGTGACTTCGAGCAGGGGCGGGGTGGGCGGCATGGCGGGGTGTTCTCGACAGGTCCCCCAGTTTGCTACAGCGGCGCCGCGCGGTGGAGGCCGTCAACCCCCTCCAATTGCCTCGTAGACTCGCGACCCACAAACACAAATTCTTCGAGCGCCCTGCCCTCATGCCCCTGACTGCCGACATGCGACGGTCCATCGACCAGATTCGCGATTACCTTTTTGGCGGCGGCTACCCGGACCCTGTCAACAACGCCGAGCAGCTGTCCTTCCTGTTCTTCTTCTATCTCGTCGAGGGCATCGACGCCGAGGCCAAGGCGCGCGCCCGCATGCTGAAGACGCGCTCCATCAGCCTGTTCGACGGCGAGTGGGAGCTCCGGAATCCCTTGAATGCCCTCGTGCCGTCCGTCCGCGAAGGCAACCTGGCCGCCACCGTGCTGCACACCGGCGCGCCGACCATCGCGCGCAGCCGTTTTCGCTGGTCGCGCTGGTCGCGTGAGCTCTCGGGCGAGCAGCTGGTGCGCTTCGTGCGCGACGAGGTGTTCCCCTTCTTCGCCGAGATCGGCGAAGCCTCGGCCTACGACTTCATGCGTGGCGCGCGCCTGGGCATCGACGATCCCGCGGTGCTGACGCAGGTCATCCGCCTGGTGGACGGACTCAGGCTCGACCAGGCCGATGCCGACACCAAGGGCGATCTGTTCGAGCACGTGCTGCGCCAGATGAAGCAGGCCGGCGAGCTGGGCCAGTTCCGCACGCCGCGCCACATCATCCGCATCATCGTCGAGATGGTCGATCCGCAGGTCGGCCAGACCGTCTACGACCCGGCGGCCGGCACCGCGGGCTTCCTGGTGGCGGCCTACAACCAGATCCGGCTCGCGAACTCCTCGCCCGGCGGCATCGTGGAGGCCGAGCTCGACGGCAAGACGCACCGGCGCGGCCTGGGCGACCAGCTTTCGGCCGGCCAGCTGGCCACGCTGCAGACCGCCACCTTCTTCGGCAACGACGTCGACCCGAAGATGGTGCGGCTGGCGACCATGAACCTCACGCTGCGCGGCCTGGCCACCGTGCGCATCCTGCAGCGCAACGTGCTAACCACCTCGCTCGACGCCGGCTACAAGGCCGCGCTGGGCCTGCCGGCGGAAGGCTTTCACGCGTGGTGCTGGCGAATCCGCCCTTCTCGGGCGGGGTCGACAAGGACCGCATCGTCGACGAGGTGAAGATCGGCAGCACCAGCGCCACCGAGCTGCTGTTCCTCAAGTACATGCTCGACAGCCTGCGCCCCGACGGCCGGGCCGCCGTGGTGGTGCCGGAAGGCGTGCTCTTCGGCTCCACGCTGGCGCACCGCGAGCTGCGCCGGCAGCTGATTGAGAAGCACCGCGTCGAGGCCGTGCTGAGCCTGCCCAGCGGGGTGTTCCAGCCCTACTCGGGCGTCGAGACCTCGGTGCTGTTTTTTCGCCGGGGCGGCGCACCGAGCGCGTGCAGTTTCTGCATGCCGACGACGACGGCTACCGGCTCGACGCCAACCACGACACGCCCATCGAAGCGGACGACCTGCCCGCGCTGTCGCAGGCCTATGCGCATCGCGATGCGGCCTGGGCGCGCTGGCAGGCACGCGATGCGGATGCCGAGTGGGCCGAGAAATGGTGGTTCGCCGATGCGGCTGCGCTGCGCGCGAACGACTTCAACCTGTCGGCCAGCCGCTACCGGCCGATGAGCCAGGCGCAGGTCGAGCACCAGGATCCGCGCGAGCTGCTCGGCGCACTGGCGGCGATCGAGGCCGAGATCGTGGAAGAGATCGAGGCGCTGCGCGTCGCCCTGGCGGAGCGCATCCCATGATGCCGCCAGCCCGTACCGCGCTGCTCGGCGAGGTCTGCGACATCAACCCGAGGTTGCCGAAGGCGCATGGGCTGCAGGACGACTGCGAGGTCGGCTTCGTCCCGATGGCGGCGGTGAACGAGGCCTCCGGCACCATCGAGCGGCGCCTGACGCGCCGCTTCGCCGAGGTGAAGAAGGGCTACACCCCCTTCGCCGAGGACGACGTGCTTTTCGCGAAGATCACGCCGTGCATGGAAAACGGCAAGGCGGCCATCGCGCGCGGCCTGGCCGGCGGACAGGGCTTCGGCTCCACCGAGTTCCATGTGCTGCGCGCGCGAATCCGTTCTGCCCGAGTGGCTCTACTACTTCGTGCGCCAGCAGCGCTTTCGGCGCGAGGCGCGCAGGAGCTTCACCGGCACCGCCGGCCAGCAGCGCGTGCCCGCAGCCTTCATGGCGGGCGCGGCCATCCCGGTGCCGGAACTGGCCGAACAGCGCCGCATGGTCGATGTGCTGTCCTGTGCGGAAAGCATCGTCCGGCTCCGGCGCGAAGCGCGCAGGAAGACCGGCAGCTGATCCTCGCCATCCACGCCGACATGTTCGGCGACGCCGCCGCCAATCCCAAGGGCTGGCCGGTGGCGACACTGGGCGATGTGATCGAGCGCATCGACAGCGGCAAGAGCCCGCGCTGCCACGATCGGCCGAAGGCGCCCGGCGAATGGGGCGTGCTGCGCCTGAGCGCGCTGAAGAATGCCGCCTACAACGAGTCGGAGCACAAGACCCTGCCCGACAAGGAAGTGCCCGATGCGCGCTGCGAGGTCCGGCCCGGCGACCTGCTGCTCAGCCGCAAGAACACGCTGGAGCTCGTGGGCACGCCGGCCTATGTCTGGGAGACGCAGGGCCGAATTCTCCTGCCCGACCTGATCTTCCGCCTCTGCCCGCGGCCGGATTCGGGCGCGCATCCGCTCTACCTGTGGGCGCTGCTGACGGCGCCGGCCATGCGAAGACGGCTTCGGCTGATGGCCAGCGGAACGGCCGCATCGATGCTCAACATCTCGAAGGAACGGCTGCGCACGCTGCCGATCATGGTCCCGCCGCTCGCGCATCAGCAGGCCTTCGCGGACCATGCGACGGCCCTGCACTCGATCTCGCTCCAGCAGCAGGCCGCCCTGGTCAATGCCGAAGCGACCTTCGAGGCCTTGCTCGCCAGGACCTTCAGGTCCTAGATCAGCCGGCTGTACGCCACGATCTCCGGCGCCGCCGCAAACAGCGGCCCCGCGGCGGCGATCGCCGCGCCCACGTGCAGCGTCGCCATGTGCGCATCGGCATCCGCCTTGGCCTGCCACTGCTCGACGGTCTGGAACACGTGCGGCGCCTCGGCCTGCTGGTAGAGCTCGTAGCCCATGCAGCCCGGTTCCTGTCGCGACTTGGTCGCCAGGTCGACGAGGATGCCCTTGGCGAGCTCGGCGACCTCAGGTTTGACGGTGATGCGTGCGAGGACGTAATGCATGGTCGGCTCCGGCTGGAGGGGAATCGGACAGGTGTTGCATCATTGCGCGGCAAAGCATCGTGGCGCCCGGGATTTTCCCGCTCGCACTCCCGGCCTATTGACAAGGATCGGCCTGGGGCGCACTGCGGCGCCTGCGCCCCGCCGAGCGCAGGCTACGGCGTCTCAGGCGGATTGTCTTCCCGCTCCGAAGGGCGCTTCTTGCGCGAGCGCGCCTCCTTCTTCGCCCGGCGCTCAGCATCGAGCAACTGTCCCGCCGCGAGCCACTGTGCGAATTCCTGCGGCGTCTCCAGCGTGATGCGGCCCATGTTGCCGCTGCGGAATTCGTGCATCACGACCTCGGCCGCCTTCTGCAGGTTCACGCGGCCTTTGCCAAGCAGCGCGCCGCGCTTGCGGCCGATGGCTTCGAGCACCTGCTCGTCGCTGAAGCCCTCGATCGAGTCGAGCTTGAAGCGCGCCTCGATGAGGCCGGCGTAGTCGCACTTCAGGTAGCCCAGCAGCTCAAGCGCCACCTCTTCCTCGTCGAAGGCATTGCGGCCGATGGCGCCGCTGGCGGCCAGGTTGTAGCCGCTCTTGGCCACGATGATGCGCGGCCACAGCATGCCGGGCGTGTCCCAAAGATAGAAGTCGTCGGCCAGCACGATGCGCTGCTCGAGCTTGGTGATGCCGGCTTCGTCGCCGGTCTTGGCCTTGCGGCTGCCGGTCAGCGTGTTGATCAGCGTGGACTTGCCGACGTTGGGAATGCCGCAGATCAGCACGCGCATCGGCTTGGCCATGCCGCCGCGGTTCGGCGCGAGTTCGTGGCAGGCGTCGATCAGCTGCCGCGCCGGCGTGGTCTGGCTGGCATCGAGGCCGATCGCGCGCGTGGCCGGCTGTGCGTTGTAGTGGGCCAGCCAGAGCGCGGTGCGTTCGGGATCGGCCAGGTCCTGCTTGTTGAGCACCTTGAGCCCCGGCTTGTGGCCGGTGAGCTCGGCGAGCATCGGGTTGCCGCTGGAGCCCGGCAGGCGCGCATCGAGCAGCTCGATGACGACGTCGATGTCCTTGATCCGCTCGGCGATGGCCTTCTGGGTCAGGTGCATGTGACCGGGGAACCACTGGATGGCCATCGGGAATGTTCTTTCTCTTGCTGCGGGAAGGCTGGCGATTGTCGCCTCAGGCCCGCAGGGCGTCGCGGTAGCGCCGGCTGCAGGGAATCTGCGTGCCGTCGCGCATGTGCAGGCGGGCGTCGCCGCCGTCCAGCGGCTCGATCTCGGCCACCCGGTCCAGGTTGGCCGCGTAGCTGCGGTGCACGCGCGCATAGCGGGCCGGATCGAGCTGGGCCAGGAAGTCGGTCAGCGTGGCGCGCAGCAGGTAGTCGTGGCCGTTGACGCGCAGGCCGACGTAGTTGCCCTGGGCCTGCAGCCAGTCGATGTCGCTGGCCGCGATCAGGAACTCGCGCCTGAGCTTGCGCACCAGGAAGCGCTCGGGGCGCTGCGGGGCCGCCTCGGGCGCGGGCGGCGCGGGCTCGGCCGCGCCCTCCGGCGCATCGAGCACGCGCGCCTCGCCCTGCAGCCGCAGCATGAAGAGCCGGTAGCCCAGCAAGGTCACGAGGAACAGCGCGTAGGTTCGCACGTCCTTGAGGTATTCGTAGAACCACTTCTCGGCCCAGGGGCCGAAGTCGTACTGGCTGCCGACCAGCGCATAGACCGCATGGCGCAGCCCCACCATGCCGGCCACATGCACCAGGCTGAAGACCACGCTGCCGGCCAGGTGCCAGGCCCAATTGCGGCCGAGCGTGGCCAGGGTCAGCGGAAAGCGGCGCTCGAAGGCGAACACGGCCGGCACCAGCGCGAGCAGCACGAGATGGCTGGAAAGCTCCCAGGTCACCGGCTGCCACAGCGGCACCTCGCGCTGCATCTTGCCGGCGTCGACCACGGCGACGGCGGTGTTGAAGAGCGCCTGCAGCGCAATCACGATCACCCAGAAGGCGATCTCGGCCCGCCGCCGGTAGGGCTGGTAGCGTTCGAACAGGTTCTTCGGCATGGCGGGATTCTCGTGAATCCGGGTCGGGACGGCCGGATTTCGTCCCTCCGAAGCCGCCGTTCGTCACAAAGCGCCGGCAGATCATCCCCCGGCCGTCCCTCTGCGCCGCATCGGACGCCACCATGACCGCCTCGCCATCCAAGGAGCCGGACCATGAGCACCGACCGACGACACGACATCGACGCGCTGCGCGCGCTGGCCTTCGGGCTGCTGATCCTCTACCACGTGGCGATGTACTACGTGGCCGACTGGCCCTGGCACCTCAAGAGCCCCCATGCCGCCGAATGGCTGAAGTGGCCGATGCAGGCCGTCAACATCTGGCGCATGGACCTGGTGTTCCTGGTGTCGGGCGTGGCGCTGGGTTTTCTGCTGCGCGGCCAGGATCCGCTGCGCCTGGTGGGACAGCGTGCGCTGCGGCTGCTGCTGCCGCTGGCGATCGGCATGACGGTGGTGGTGCCCTACCAGGCCTACGCCGAAGCCGTGGCCAAGGGGCTGGTGGCGCCGGGATTCGGCGCCTTCATGGCGCGCTACCTGGCGATGGGGCCCTGGCCGAAGGGCGCCTTCGCCGGTTCCGATTTCGGCATGACCTGGAACCACCTGTGGTACCTGCCCTACCTCTTCGCCTACACGGCGCTGGTGGCGCTGCTGCTGCCGGTGCTGCGCTCGGCCGCGGGGCAGCGCCTGCGCACCGCCTTCACCGGCCTGCGGCGCTGGCGCCTGCTGGTGCTGCCGGCCCTGCCGCTCGTGCTCTTCACGCTGGCGCTCGGGCCGCGCTTCCCGGCCACCCACGACCTGGTCCACGATTGGTACCTGCATGCCCTCTACTTCACGGTCTTTCTCTACGGCTGGTGGATGGGCATCGATGCCGGCCTCTGGCGCGAGCTGGCGCGGCTGCGCGGCTGGGCGCTGGCGCTGGCGGCGGCCCTCCTCGCCGCCTACTTCGCGCTGAAACTGGCCGGCGCCGATGCCTGGCTGCTGCGGGTGCCGCGCGCGCTCTACCTGTGGAGCGCGCTCGCGGCCATCCTGGGCTTCGCCCATCGTTACCTCGACCGCCCCTGGCCCTGGCTGGGCTGGGCCAACGAATCGGTCTACCCCTGGTACATGCTGCACCAGACGCTGATCGTCGCCGGCGCCGTCGCGCTCGCGCCCTGGGAGCTCGGCCCGGTGCTGGAGCCGGTCTTGCTGGTGGCGCTGACGGTGCTCGGTTGCTGGGCGCTGAGCGACGGCCTCATCCGCCGCATCGGCTGGCTCAGGCCACTGTTCGGGCTCAAGCGGCGCGCCCCGGCGGCCGCCGATGAAGCGCGATTTCGAGACTTTGTAGCGCGCTGAGTTGTAACAACACCCCTAGAATCCCTCGCGCTGCGCGTCGCCCCGGCTCGCAGCGTCCAACAACATCCAACGAGGGAGTTCCGATGTTCCAGCGCTTCGCCCTGGCCGCCGTCCTGGCGGCCACCCTTCCCCTGTCCGCCGCCCATGCCCAGCGCCCCGCGCCGCCCCAGGGCCCGATGCTCCAGGGCTACCTGTGCTGCAACATGCGCAGCTACGGCAAGCAGATCAGCGACATCAACTACGACGAGCAGGGCATGAGCATCGTGGCGGCAGGCACGCCCGCGCGCATCACCGGCTACGACTTCCGCTGGGTCGACCTGGACGTCGGCGGCCGCCCGCAGCGGCTCAAGAACGACTACAGCCGCGACCTCACGAACATCGCCTTCGGGCAGCGCTATGTCGTGACCGAGGACCCGAAGATCAAGCTGGCCGGTTACCCGGAAAAGACGCGTCAAGCCATCGCCGCCATGAAGGTCACGCCCGGCATGACGCGCGAGCAGGTACTGATGGCGCTGGGCTATCCCGTCAGCAGCGAGAACCCGAAGCTGGACGCCCCCGTCTGGCGTTACTGGCTCGACACCTGGGCCGAGTACCAGGTGGTGTTCGAGCCGGGCGGCACGGTGAAGAACGTCGTCGCCAGTCCGGCGACGCTGAACCGCGTCTCGCTGCCCTGATTCACCGGCCGTAGTCGATCGGCCGGCTGTAGGCCGGGTCGCGGTGCCAGTCCCAGTAGGTCTGGAGCAGGCGCTGCGTGACGGAGCCGGGCACGCCGTCGCCCAGCACCCGGCCGTCCACCCGCGTCACCGGGAGCACGCCGCCGCCGGAGGTGCTCAGAAAAGCTTCGTCGGCGCTGCGCAGTTCCTCGGCCGGCAGCGCGCGCAGCTCGACCCGCATGCCGAGCATCTCTGCGATCTCGATCACCGTGCGGCGCGAGATGCCTTCGAGCACACCGTCCTTCGGCGTCACGATCGTGCCGCCCTGCACGCAGAAGACGTTGAAGCCCGGACCTTCGACCACGTTGCCGGCCGCGTCGCTGAGCACCACCGTGTCGGCGCCCGCATCGAGCGCACCCAGGAGGCCCATGGTGAGGTCGTTCCAGTGGTAGTTCTTGGCCTTCGGATCGACCGAGCTCGCCGGAATGCGCTGCACCTCGCTCACCTTCAAGTGCAGGCCGCGCTCGCGCTGCGCCTCGTCGGCGATCCACACGAAGGGCACCGCGAAGGCGTAGAAGCAATTGACCGCCTGGCGCGGATCGCGCGAGCCCCAGGGCGGCTGGCCGCGCGTGACGATCATCTCGACATAGGAATTCCGCAGGCCGCTCCGGCGCACGCATTCGGCCAGCACCTCGGTGATCTGCGCTGGCGTGAGGCCGGGGTCGAGCCGGAAGCGCTCGCAGCTGCGCATGAAGCGCTCCAGATGCGCATCGAGCCGGAAGAAGGCGCCCTCCCACACGGTGACCACGTCGTAGGTGGCGTCGGAGCGCAAGAAGCCCCAGTCGGTGATGGGGATGGCGGCCTCGGCGATGGGCACGTAGCTGCCGCCGACGAAGGCAACACCGGCGGAAAGGTCGGACACGGAGGGCATGGACTTGGAATCTCCTTCGGTTGCATGCTCCAGATGCTTACGCAGGGAGCCTGGGTTGAGCGCAGAGTCGGTGGTGCGCATCAACAGCAGAGGACGAAAGGTACCTGACATGCAGATTCAAGTGAACACCAGCAACGGCGTCGAAAACAAGGATGCCCTGGAACGCTGGGCCAATGAGGAGATCAGGCAGGCATTGAGCCGTTTCGCGACGGACGTGACACGGGTCGAGGTGCACCTGAGCGACGAAAACCATGACCAGAGCGGCGGCGGCGACAAGCGCTGCGCGATGGAAGCGCGCCTCGCGCGCCATCAGCCGGTGGCCGTGACGCAGCACGCACCGAATCTCGACGAAGCCTTCCGCGGTGCCGCCGACAAGCTCAAGCGCGCACTCGACAACGCGCTGGGCCGCCTCGGCAAGCACGGGCGCGAATCGATCCGCAAGGACGGCGGCACGGTCGTCGAATAAGCGCCGACTTCAGCGCTTCCTGATCGCGGGCGCGGGCAGCGCCTTCTTGCGCACTGCGCGCGGCGTGTCGGCCGGAATCAGCGGCGGGCGCTGGCCGGTCTGCATCCAGGTGTCGTAGAAATCGATCTTCTTGTCGACCAGCGTCAGCGCACGCCGCCATTCGGCAACGGTGGCGTTCACGCGCTCGCGATGGGCGGCCAGCATGTCGCGGCGCTGGCGCAGCGTACGGCTGCCCTGCATCACCAGCGCGGTGTATTCGCGCATCTCGGCGATCGACATGCCGGTCGCGCGCAAGCGCTCCATCAGGTCGAGCCAGCTCACGTGCAGCTCGCCGTAGACGCGCCGCCCGCCTTCGTCGCGCGCCACGCCGGGTACCAGGCCCTGGGCCTCGTACCAGCGGATGGCGTGCACGCTGCGGCCGGTGCGCGCGGCCAGTTCGCCGATGCGGAAGGCGCTACCCGGCACGCGCCGGCGCCTCCAGCGCCTGGTCGACGAGCGCGGTGTCGAGGTACTCCGTGAGCTCGACCACCTTGCCGCCCTCCAGGCGGTAGATGAAACAGTACTGGTTGTCGTAGCGCTTGCCGCGCTTCGTTTCGACGTCTCCGTTGCACTGCACGACGACGAGGTCGTCTTCGGCGATGAAGCGCTCGGCCGTGTTGAGGTAGCGGCCCTCGAATTGCGCGTACAGGGGCTTGAGCAATTCGTTCTGCACGGTCTGCTTGCCCTTGTAAATGCGCGACCAGGCCGTGCGTCCCTTCATGATCCAGCTGAAGTCCTCGGCGAGGCTGTCGACGAACGGCTTGCCGTTGCCCTTGGCGAGCTCGGCGTGGATGCCCTGGATGAATCTCTTGTTCTCGATGGCGTTCATGGCGTATTCCGTGTTCACCGGACGACCCGGTGAAACCATTGGAAATGCTAGCGCGCACTCTAGGTCAAGAGCGATTTTTCCGCCAGGGCGGAAGCCGGGGCCTCAGTCGTTGCAGCGACTGAGCTTCTCGCAGTAATCGAGCAGCAGCTCGATCTCGGCGGACTTGTCGAAGAAGGCGTCGGCGCCCAGCGCCTTGGTGCGCGCCCGCATGTCGGGCGTCGCGTAGTTGCTCAGGACCACCACCTTCTGATGCCTCGACCGCTCGCGGCAGGCAGTGAGGACGCCAAGGCCGTTGCCCTGGTTCAGGAACAGGTCGACGATGGCCACGTCCCAGCTGTCGCGATGATTGCGCAGCCAGTCCACTGCCTCGGCCTCCCCGCTCGCATGGGCGACGACGGTGGCATCGGCAATGTCTTCGAGGAATCCAACGAGGTTCTCGCGAATCACGGCGTTGTCTTCGACCAGATAGGTCTTCGTTGTCATGGGGGGTGCATGGATGCGGATGGGTAGGGAAAGTTGATGTCATGATGAGCTGCGAGACTTGTGCGCCTCGGTGAGTCATCTCGGCCAATGCGGGTAGGCGAAGGCCTACCCGATTAGCACGGAAGTTCTGCAACAAGACATGGCAACAACAACACGCTTCGTAGATGTCCAAGCGCTTTCCGGCCTGGTTCGGGCCCTGGGAACATCCCGCTTCCTGGACGCGTTGGCCGACACCATCCGGGAAGATTTCCTACGCTGGACCGAGTTCGACAAATCGGCCCGGCTGGCCAGCCATTCGGCGCTCGGCGTGATCGAGCTGATGCCGGTGTCGAACGGACAGCGCTACGCCTTCAAGTACGTCAACGGGCACCCCGGCAACACGGCGCAGGGCCTGCCGACCGTGATGGCCTTCGGCGTGCTGGCCGAGGTGGAGACCGGCCAGCCGGTGCTGCTGTCGGAGCTCACGCTGACCACCGCGCTGCGCACCGCCGCCATGTCGGCCCTGGCCGCGCAGGCCGTGGCGCGGCCGGGATCGCGCCGCATGGCGCTGATCGGCAACGGCGCCCAGAGCGAGTTCCAGGCCCTGGCCTTCCATGCGCTGCTGGGTATCGACGAACTGCGGATCCACGACATCGATGCCCAGGCGATGGACAAGCTGGAGCGCAACCTGGCGGCCTTTCCGGCTCTGCGGGTGCAGCGTGCCGCGAGCATCGCCGAAGCGGTGCGCGGCGCCGACATCGTCAGCACGCTGACGGCGCGCAAGGCGCGCGCCACCATCGTCACGCCCGACATGCTGGAACCCGGCATGCACATCAACGCGGTCGGCGGCGACTGCCCGGGCAAGACCGAGCTGCATGCGGAGGTGCTGCGCGCCGCGCGCGTGTTCGTCGAGTACGAGCCGCAGACCCGGATCGAGGGCGAGATCCAACAGATGGCGGCCGGCTTCCCGGTGGTCGAGCTGTGGCGCGTGCTGGCCGGCGCCGAGGCCGGCCGGCAGAGCGAGGACCAGGTGACCGTGTTCGACTCGGTGGGCTTCGCGCTGGAAGACTATTCCGCGCTGCGCCTGATCCACGCGCTCGCGCTGCAGCATGGGGCGGGCCGGGACATCGAGCTCGTGCCGGCTGCCGGCGACCCCAAGGACCTGTTCCGCTTCACCAGGCCGCAGGCTGGGTCATAGCGAGCGACGGCATCTCCGCCCAGTGGTTCTTGAAGCCCAGGCGCAAGGGCGAGACGTACTGCTCGCGGTAGACCTCGAAGGGCATGCTGTCGTTGGCCTCGATCTCCTTCTGCGCATCGATCGAACTCTGCGTCATGCGCTCGAAGTTCGCGCGCTCTTCGGCGGAAAAGGGCAAGGCCAGCAGCTCGGTGCGCGTGCGTTCGGACTGCGCCCGCACGAAGCTGATGAAGGAGTTGTCGTGCGCGCGCGCCATCGCGTCGAGCACGCGCGCAGAAGGCAGGGTGGCGGGGTCGGCCAGAGCTTCCTCCGCCGCGCGCACCGCTTCGGCATGCCGGGTGCCGCCGTGCGCGGCATCGAGCGCGGCGGCAATCGGCGCGAACTGCTCCAGCAGCTCGGCACCCCATTCGGTGAGCGCAACGTCGCGCCCGCCGCGCTGCAGCGCGAGGCCGGGCTCGCGGCCGCGCGCGGCCGTGAGGTGCTGGTTGTGGGCCAGCTCGGCAATCTCCTCGCGCGTGTCGGGCGGGCTGTCGGCCAGCAGGCAGTGCAGCAGGAAGACGTCGAGAAAGCGCATGGTGGGCGCGGCGATGCCGATCGGCTCGAAGGGGTCGAGGTCCATCAGGCGGACCTCCACGTATTCGACGCCGCGCTCGCGCAGCGCATGCAGCGGCCGCTCGCCGGGGTAGATCACGCGCTTGGGGCGGATGGTGCCGTAGAACTCGTTCTCGATCTGCAGCAGGCTGGTGGCGAGCTGGTTGTAGTCGCCGCCGGGATTGCGGATGCCGATGGCCTCGTAGGCCGCCCAGGGCCGCGTGAGCGCGTCCTGCAGCGAGGCGCCGTAGCCGTCGAGGCTGTTGTAGCTGACCGCCAGCGAAGCCTGCGCCTCGCTCTGGTAGCCCAGCCGCCCCATGCGCAGCGAGGTGCCGTGCGGCATGTGCATGCTGCCCTCGCCCAGCGGCTGCAGCTCGTGCGGCCGGCCGGCCACGAAGCTCGAGCACAGCGCCGGCGAAGCGCCGAACAGGTAGAGCAGCAGAAAGGCGTGGCGGCGGAAGTTGCGGATCAGCGCGAAGTACTGCTCGCTCGACACCTCGGGCAGCGACCAGTTGTAGTGGATGCCCGAGATGGTCTGCATGCGCCGGCCGTAGCGGTGGCTCAGGCCCATCCGGTAGACGCTCTTGGCGCGCCCCACGTTGGAGGCGCCGTAGCGCCCGATCGGAATGGTCTCGTCGGCCGGCAGGCCGCAGGGCATGCTCGAAACCCACAGCCGTTCGTCGCCGGCTTCATGAAGCACGCGGTAGGTGAACTGGTGCACCTGCGTGAGCTCGGCCAGGCAGGCCTCCACGTCGGTGTGCACGCCGGTGATGAGCTCCAGCTGCGACTCGCTGAAATCGGTGGTGATGTGCGGGTGCGTGAGCGCCGAACCGAGCGCCGCCGGATGCGGCGTCAGCGCCAGCGTGCCGTCGGGCTCGGCACGCAGGCTCTCCTTCTCGATGCCTCTACGGGCTCCCTTCAGTCGCGCGGGTGTGAGCGCTCCCAGGCGCTCGTTCAGTTTGCTCATGTCGTTATGACCCGTGAATCTTTGTGGGGCGGAAGGTAGCACGGTCACGCACGCCGTGCTGGCCTCGGGATTTGAAGCGAAAACGCCGTTTCTGCTATACCCGCGACGGTGCCGGCCATCCCTCCGGCGACTCAGGGGAAACCATGATCGACGTCGTGCGCAGCGTACAGGCATTCAATGCGGGCCGCGACCCAGAGCGCCTGCAGATGAAATACGAGGCCATGCGCAAGAGCCCCTTCGTCTTCCTGCGCGGCAGCTGTCACCGCTTCTACGAGCGCCTCGCGCCCGGCGCCCTGCCCGCCTCGCCGACCGGCTGGGTATGCGGCGACCTGCACCTCGAGAACTTCGGCAGTTTCAAGGGCGACAACGGCCTGGTGTATTTCGACATCAACGACTTCGACGAGTCCGCCCTCGCCCCGACCGCCTGGGACCTGGTGCGCTTCCTGGCCAGCGTGCGCGTCGGCGCGGCCAGCATGTCGGTCGACCGCGCCGAGGCGCAGCGCTTGTGCCGCGCTTTCCTCGATGCCTATGCCGAGACGCTGGCCCTGGGCGAGGTGCGCTGGGTGGAGCGTGACACGGCCGACGGGCTGGTGGGTGCGCTGCTGCGCGGCCTGCGCGAGCGCAAGCGCGTGCCCTTCCTCGACGAACGCACCAAGCTCAAGCGCACAGCAGGCAAGCGCAGCCGGTTCCGGCGCAAGCTGCGCACCGACGGCAAGAAAGCGCTGCCCGCGAACCGCGCGCAGCGCGAGCGCGTCACCGAAGCCATCCGCAGCTTCGCCGAGAAACAGCCGAACCCGGGCTACTACAAGGTGCTCGACGTGGCGCGGCGCATCGCCGGCACCGGCAGCCTAGGCGTGGAGCGCTATGTGATCCTCATCGACGGCAAGGGCTCGCCCGGCGGCAACGGCCTGCTCGACCTGAAGCGGGTCAACCCCTCTTCGCTGCTGCCGCACCTGAAGTCAACCCAGCCGGCATGGAAGAACGAAGCCCAGCGCGCGGTGGCGCTGCAGCAGCGCGTGCAGGCGGTGTCGGCCGGCCTGCTGCAGCCGTTGCGCATGGGCGGCGCGCCCTTCGTGCTGCGCCACCTGCAGCCTTCGGAAGACCGCGTGACGCTAGACCGCTCGGCGCAGAAGCTGAAGACGCTGGAGCAAGTGCTGCGCACCATGGGCCGCATGGTCGCGTGGGGCCAGCTGCGCAGCGCGGGCCGCCAGGGCTCGGCCATCGCCGACGAGCTCGTCGCCCACGGCCACAGCCGCAAGTGGCGCCAGCCCCTGCTCGATGCGTCGCGGGACTGCGCCGTCGACGTCGCCCTGGACTGGAAGGCCTACAGCGAAGCCTTCGACGACGGCGCCTTCAAGACCTGATCCAGGAAGCGGTTGAGATCGGCGATCTCTTCCATGCACACCGAGTGCTCCATCGGGTACTCGTGCCATTCGACCGCGTAGCCGAGCGCGGCCAGCGCATCGCGCGAGGCCCGGGCGCGCTCGATCTGCACCACGCCGTCGTGCATGCCGTGGCCCAGGAAGATCGGCGTGTCGTGGTTGGCCGCATGGCGCTCGGCGGCCGTGGTCGCGGCCAGCGGCAGGTAGCCCGACAGGCCGACGATGCCGGCCAGCCGCTCGGCATGGCGCAGCCCGGTCAGGAGCGCCATCGCGCAACCCTGCGAAAAGCCGGCGACCACGATCCGGTTCGCTGCGATGCCGCGCGCCTTCTCGTTTGCGATCAGCGCCTCGATGGAAGCCTGCGAACGGCGCAGGCCGGCTTCGTCCTCGCGCTTCACCAGGTCGGCTGCGGCGATGTCGTACCAGGCCGGCATGCGGTAGCCGCCGTTGATGGTGACCGGAATCACCGGCGCATTGGGGAACACGAAGCGCACCGGCCCGACGGCCGACAGGTCGAGTTCGTTGGCGATCGGCACGAAGTCGTTGCCGTCGGCGCCGAGGCCGTGCATGAGGAGCACGGTGGCGGTGGGGTGGGGGCCGGTTTCGATTTCGATGGGAGCGAGGGACATGATCAAAGGTCTTGGGTTGCCTGGATGCCGCGAGTGTGCCTTGCCTGCGGCACTTGTCGCCACCGGCTGCTAGCATCCGGCGCGACGCGCCAACAACAACAGGAGTTCCTGTGACCTCTCCCATCACGCCGATCAGCCGGCGCAGAACCATCGTCGCCACCACCATCGGCAACGCCCTCGAGTTCTTCGACTTCACCGTCTACGGCTTCCTGGCCCTGGTGATCGGCAAGCTCTTCTTCCCGACCTTCGACAGCTACGGCCAACTGCTGCTGACGGTGGCGAGCTTCGGCGTCGGCTTCATCATGCGGCCGCTGGGCGGCATCCTGATCGGCGCCTATGCCGACCGTGCCGGCCGCAAGAAGGCGATGACGCTGACGATCTTCCTGATGGCGCTGGGCTGCGCCATGATCGCGGTCGCGCCCACCTATGCGCAGATCGGCGTCGCGGCGCCCGTGCTCATCGTGCTGGCGCGGCTGATCCAGGGCTTCTCGGCCGGCGGCGAGGTGGGCGCATCCACCACCCTGCTGGTCGAGCACGCCACGCCGGCCAACCGCGGCTACCTGGCGAGCTGGCAGTTCGCGAGCCAGGGCCTGGGCATCCTGCTCGGCGCCGCGGTGGTGGGCGGGCTCTCCTTCGCGCTCGGGCCGCAGGGCATGGAGAGCTGGGGGTGGCGCGTGCCCTTCGTTATCGGCATGCTGATCGCGCCGGTGGGCATGTACATCCGGCGCCACCTGCACGAGTCACTCGATACCGAGGCCGTGCAGGCTGCGTCGGCCGAGCGGCGCAGCAGCCTCGCCGAAGTGTGCGGCGAGCACGGGAAGACGGTGCTGTCGGCCATCCTCGCCATCACCGGCGGCACCGCGGCAGCCTATGTCGTGACCTTCTACATGCCCACCTATGCGGTGCGCCAACTGGGCCTGCCGCCGACGGTGGCGCTGTTCGGCGCCGCGCTCACCGGGCTGCTGTCCTTCGGGCTCGCGCCGCTGGTGGGCCTCCTGTCCGACCGTGTCGGCCGCAAGCGGCTGATCGTCTGGGGCCGCATCGCGATGATGGTGTTGATCTATCCGGGCTTTCTGTGGCTCAACATGTCGCCCACGCCGGCCGTGCTGTTCACCGTGGTGGGCCTGCTGAGCATCGCGCTGGTGGTGCAGACCGTGCCCGCGATCACGATGCTGCCCGAGATGTTTCCCAAGCACGTGCGCGCGAGCGGCATGTCGCTGGTCTACAGTGTGGGCGTCTCGCTGTTCGGCGGCTTTTCGCCTTTCGTCAGCACCTGGCTGGTCAACGCCACCGGCAGCAAGCTGGCGCCGGCCTGGTATCTGCTGGGAATGACGCTGGTGTCCTTCATCGGCCTGCTGTGGCTCAAGGACTTCACCGGCAAGGACATCGACGACGCCGCGGCCCACCGCCCGGACGCCGAACCCTCTGCAAGGACTGCCCGTGCATAGCAGCGCTGCCACCCGTTATTTCTCCGGCAGCTACGCCGAAGCCCGCCGCAAGTTCCTCGACGCCGCCGCGGCGCGCGGCGCAGCTGTCGAATCCTTCGTGCTCGAAGCCCATCGCGGCGCCCTGGGCGAAACGCTGGCCACCGACACGGCCTATCTCGGCACGCCGGGCGCGGCCAGGCTCCTGATCGTCAGCTCCGGCACGCACGGGCCCGAGGGCTTCTGTGGCTCGGGCTGCCAGATCGCGACGCTGCACGACGACGACCTGCTCTCGCGCATCGAACAGGCGGGCGTCGGGCTGCTGCTGGTGCATGCGATCAATCCGCACGGGTTCTCGCACCTGCACCGCACCAACGAAGACAACATCGACCTCAACCGCAACCACATCGACTTCGATGCGCCGCTGCCGGTCAATGCGGCCTATGCGGAGGTCGAGCCTTTCGTGCTGCCGGCGACCTGGCCGCCCAGCGCCGACGACGAGGCGGCGATGGCAGCCTACATCGACAAGCACGGCATGCGCGCGTACCGCACCGCCGTCACGACCGGCCAGTACGTCGCGCCCGACGGGTTGTTCTACGGCGGCCGGGCGCCATCGTGGAGCAACCGCACCGTGCGCGGCATCCTGCGGAAGTTCGGCGGCGCCGCCACCCACATCGGCTGGATCGACATCCACACCGGGCTCGGCCCCTACGGCCACGGCGAGAAGATCTACCCGGGCCGCCCGGACGGCCTCGCCCAGGCGCGCGCCTGGTGGGGCGCCGACGTGTTCGCGCCTTTCGACGGCCAGTCGGCCTCGGCCGACGTATCGGGGCCGGTGGTCTCGGCCGTCTATGACGAATGCCCGCAGGCCAGCGTGGCGCTGATGGGCCTGGAGTTCGGCACCCTGCCCGACCTCGAGGTGCTGAACCGCCTGCGCGCCGACACCTGGCTGCGCAGCCACGCGCAAGCGCCGGCCGAACAGCAGCGCACTATTCGCCAGCAGCTGCGCGACGCCTTCTACTGCGACAACGAGGAGTGGAAAGGCATGGTGCTGGGCCAGGCGCGCACGGCCTTGCTGCAGACCGTGCAAGGCCTCAAGACGGCAGAGCCTGTTCACCCCTAAATCACCCCCGCGCGCCGGGGCGGCAAGGGGTGCAGGGCTAGGCGTGGGCCGCAGCCCGGGGTGATCCCCGGGCAAGGACCGCAACGACGCCATGCGCCCCTTGCCGCCCCGGCCCTCCGGGTGATTTAGGGGTGAACAGGCCCTTCTATGAGGACTGTGTTGTCAAGCGAATGTGGTGGCGGATGCTTGGCTGCTGCTCCTGGCGGTT